>JANYBX010000381.1 GCA_025360615.1 Opitutia bacterium | reverse complement strand
CTGGGCGATGGAGCCGGTGGAGAAGGTGAGCCCGAGGCCGGGCACGGTGACATTGTGTTTCTGATTCATAGCGGATTTTTGCGGACGGTGCGGCGCGAGGGCCGCGGATTACGGATTAACTGACGGTATCTGATTTCGGTTTACGTGGAACGAAACGCGGAGTGCGCACGCACAGGGTTGTGCGGCGGAGGCGTTGCGGGGTTTGAGCTGCGGCTGGCGCGAAGGCTGGCCGGGCTTTGCATCATCTCGTTCAGACTCGAGAGATTTCTGTTTGGCGCCTGATTTTCGGAACGGCGCGTTAGGGATAACGCGCCCTACCTTGAAAGCGGCAAACAGAAATGTCCCTTGTCGTGAGGCGAGTGTCGGTAAAGACAACGGGCGACCCGCGGATCGGGTCGCCCGTGCGATTTAAAGCGTTACTTGCGAAGGCTGAGCTTCGCGAGGATGTCGGTGTATTTGTTCAATTCGTGCTTCTTGAGGTAATCGAGAAGCTTGCGACGACGGCTGGCCATCTGGAGCAGGCCCCGGCGGGAGTGGAAATCCTTCCGGTGGGTGCGGAGATGCTCGGTCAAGTGATTGATCCGGGCCGTGAGTAGCGCGATTTGGACTTCAGACGAACCGGTATCGGTGTCGTGGGTTTTGAACTTGGCGATGATTTCGGGTTTAACGACGGTGGTGGTGGACATGGTTTAGTGGATGAGTTGCACGACTGTAGGGAGCCTTTGCGGGCCCCGTGCCGCCCGCCTGATCCGAGGGAAACTCGGGCCGAGCCGGCGCCACCGTTATAATCCGGCGGGATGCCGGACCGGTCATGGTGAAGGCCCACAACCGATGGGCTTTCACTAACGCAAGGGCGGAGAATCGAAAACGCGGGCGGAGCGCGCAAGCGCAAATTTGGGGTGGCGGCTGAGCGGAAAAGCTAACCGGCGCGGAGATTCAGCTCCTTGATTTTGGCGCAACCGGGGAGTTTTTGGATGCGTTCGACGATCTCGGCGCGGTGGAGGAAGAGTTCATTGCGCACGACGGAATGGGCGACGTGGATGACGAGGCGCTTGTCGCGTTCGATGCGGACGGCGTGGGAATAGCCGGCGTTGGCGGGACCTACGAGCGCGGGCCAGTGGGCGCGAATCGTGTGCTCGGGCGAATCGCGGCCGATTTGATGCTCGGTGAGGATGGACTCAATCAGGCCGATGAGCGGCTGGGTCGGGCGTTTGCGGCAACGGCGCGGCTCCTCAAACGCGACGCCGCGGAGATCGCCAATGAGCTCCTCGGCGATGCGGCTGAAGGGATGGGGTTCGTTAGCCATGGGGCGGGTGCTGATGCTCGGCCTCGTAGAGCCGACTGTAACGAACGAAGGCCCCGAACGCGGTCGCCCATGCGATGTAGAACCCAGGAAAGCCGTCGAGAAAACCGCGCCGCAGAATGTAGGCGCGGAAGAAACGCCACAGGGGACGAACGATGGCGGCGGCGAGGGAGAAGCGGGCGCCGCGGGATTTTTGCTGTTGGAGGAAGAGGTCGGCGAAGGGGTTTATTTTCGCGACGTGGCTCGCGAGCGTGGGGAACGAGTAGTGGTGCAAATCGCCGCGCAGCGTGGCGACGGGGCCGGAGCATTCCATTTTCTCGTGGACGAATTCGTCGCCGCCCCAGCGTGAGCGAGCGCGTTGGATGAGGCGGAGACTGAGGTCGGGATACCAATCGCCATGCGTGATCCAACGGTCGATGAACCAAACTTTTCTCGGAAAGCGCGCTCCGGTGAACGTGGCTAAATCGGAGCGGGCGAAGAAGGCGGCGATGTCGGCGCGGAGGGCGGGGGAGACTTCCTCGTCGGCGTCGAGGCAGAGGGCCCACGGGTGGGTGGCGAGAGCGAGGGCGGCGTTTTTGGTGTCGCGGAAACCTTGCCACGGGAGCGTGACGACGCGCGCGCCGTGGGTGGTGGCGATTTCGGCGCTGGCGTCGGTTGTGTCGTTGAGCGCCACGACGATCTCGGCGGTCCAGCCTTGCACGCTCGCGAGGCAGCGCGGGAGATTCGTGGCCTCGTTTTTGGCGACGATGACGACGGAGAGTGGAAGCGGATCGGCCACGGACGGAGCGAAGGTTAAATTTTTCCGACGAGCGAGCGTGGGATTTGGTAGAGATAACCGCAGGAGCGCCAGGCGCGGACGAGGGCTTTTTTGGCGTCGCCCGTGCGGAGGATCAGCGCGGCGAGAAGGGAGAGGAGGAAAAAACCGAGGGCTTTGAGGAGGTTGGCGAAGAGGCGCGACGCGAGGTAGGCGCGCGCACCGGGCAGGCCGGCGCGGTCGATCGTGCGGGAGCGGGCGGAGTCGAAGGCGTGGCGCGCGGCGTAGCGAAACGTGGTGCGGCTCGCGGGCATCTGGTGGCGCACGGCGGCGGCGGGGGCGAACCAGACTTCGAGGCCGGCGGCGCGGATACGGCGGATCTTCTCGCTGTCGCCGCCGGAGAAATAGTTTCCCGCGGCGCGGTCAAGCGCGGTGTGAAACGTGCCGAGCTGTGCGAAGAGGGCGCGCGGGATGGCGAGGTTGGCACCCATGGGGGAATGGCGCGGAGGGAGCGGGCCGGCGTCGGCGCGGAAGGCGAGGGGCGCGTGCCACTCGGCGACCCACGGCGGGAGACCGTCGGGGAAAACGGGGATGTCTTCGCCGCCGACGGCGCCGACGTGATGCGCGGAATCGGCGGCGAAGGGCGCGAGCATGTAAGCGAGCCAGTCGGGTTGGACGAGAATGTCGTCGTCGGCGAAGAGGATGATGTCGCCTCGGGCCTCGGCGATGGCGCGGTTGCGGGCGTAGTCGAGGCCTTGCTGCGTTTCGAGAATGTGACGCGGCGCGGGTTGGCTGGAAGCGAACTCAGCGGCGACGGCGCGGGTGTGGTCGCGGGAGTTGTTGTCGATGACGAGCACCTCGAACTGGTCGCGCGGGAAATTTTGACGCGCGAGGCCGGCGAGCGTTTGCCGCAGAAAATCGGCGCGGTTGTAAGTGCAGACGGCGACGGTGAGGCGCATGGAGGAGGGGCGGGTCAGTCGGATGCGGACGAGGGCGTCCGCGCTCCCATCAGGCGGAGTGCGGCCCAGGCCCAGCCGCTTGGCAAGCGGGCGAACGGGATCGCGCGGAGACGAAGGGCGCGGGTGAGTGAGGCGGGGCGCTCGGAGAAGCGTGCGGCGTAGCTGAGGGCGTTGCGGTGGGTGAAGAAGCGCGCGAACCAGCGGCCGAGTCGGGGGCTGTTCGGAAATTGTTCGCGGGCGATGCGGAGGCGGAGGAGGTGCGTTTGGCGAATCATCGTCGGCCAGGCGCGTTCGGTCCATTGGCCGTCGGCGACGCGATAGAACGCGGCGACAGCGCGGACGACTTCGATGCGGCCGGCGCAGGCGAGGCGATACCAGAAATCGTAGTCGGCGAGCGGGCCGGCGCGTTCGCTGAAGCCGCCGAGGCGTTGCGCGAGTTCGCGGCGGATGAGGACGCCGGGGAAAGGCGTCATGGAGCTTTTGAGGAAGTAGCGGGGGGGGTAGGGTGTGGCGGGGGTCGAGCGCGGCGGGTTAGGGATAACCCGCCCTACCTTCGGAGGGGTGGGGCCGGAAACGGTGCGGGTGCAGATGGCGGCGAGGTCGGGGCGGAGATGCGGGAGGACGAGCGCGAGATAGGAGGGGAGCAGCGTGTCGTCTTCGTGGAGCACCATCACCCACTGGCCGCGGGCGCGGCGGAGGCATTCGTTCCAATTGCCGACGGGGCCGAGCGAGGGGACGTTGCGGTGATGGGAAAATTTATCGGCGGGGAAACGCGCGACGGTAGCGGCGGTTTCCGGGAGCGTGCCGTCGTCGCAGACGATGACCTCGTAGTCGGTCGCGACCGTTTGCGCGGCGATGCTGGCGAGGGTTTCGGCGAGGAGCGCGGGGCGGTTGTAGGCAGGAATGCCGAAGGTGATGAGGGGAGCGGGAATCGAGCCGGCAGGGAGCACGGAGCGATAGCATAAAAATCGCCGGGGGCGGGCAAGGTTTTGCTCGTAGGTGGCGCGGGCGGTTGCCTGAATCTGCGGCGTGAATTTTTTCGTGACGACCTTGGTTCGATTCGGTGCGGCCCATCATGAGTGAGCGCCGCACGGTCATGATTTGCCGGGCGTGCGGGCGGGAGGACACGTTTCGCGTGTTCGGCGCGCGCGAGATGCTTTTCGGGTGGCGGCATCCGGTGGAATACGGGGAATGCCCGCAGTGTGGGAGCCTGCAAATCGCGGCGATTCCGGGAAACTTAGCCGAGTATTATCCGGCGAATTATTATTCGCTGCAGGCGCCGCCGGTGCGGGCGAAGACGGCGCGCGGATTGCGGCGGGCTTGGGCGAATTGGTTGCTCACGTCGCCGCTGGCGGGCGGGTGGGTGTGGAGGCAGCGGCGGAAATATCCGTTTTTCCACTGGTGCCGGATGGCGGGCTGCGGGCTCGACGCGAAGATTCTCGATCTCGGATGCGGCAGCGGCGGGCTGCTTCGTCGAATGCAGCGGTATGGATTTTCCGATCTCACGGGCGTCGATCCCTACACGTCGATCGAGGCGGACGAGCCGGGTTTTCGGGTGCGGCGCGCGGAGTTGAACGCAGCGGGCGAGGGCTACGATTTGATCATGCTGCACCATGTGCTGGAGCATTTGGTCGATCCGCGCGCGGCGTTGGAGGATGCGCGCGCGCGGCTCGGGCCGCGGGGAAAAGTGCTGGTGAGAATTCCGGTGGCGGCGAGCGAGACGTGCCAGCGGTATCGGGAAAACTGGTTCAACCTCGATCCGCCGCGCCATCTGCTGGTGCCCAGTCGGAGCGGGATGGAAACGCTGGCGGGGCGGAGTGGGCTGCGCGTGGCGCGCACGGAATTTGACGGGATGGAAACGGGATATTTGATCAGCGAACTTTATCAGCGGGATCTTCCGTATACGGGGCGCGCGCCGGACGATCCGGGGCAGGTGCGGCGTTTTAGAAAGATGGCGGAGGCGGCGAACGCGCGCGGCGAGGGTGATCAGGGCGTGTTTTGGCTGGAGCGAGCTTAGCCTCGAAGTGCGCGCTCGACGGGGGGAAGCACCCGATCAACGGGGATGTTTTGCACGCAGTGATTCCGATAGGAATCGCCGGGGATGCACTGGCCTGGCGAGACGCAGGCGACGCAGGGGATGGGCGGTTGCAGGAGCGTGTGTCGGTCGCCGACGGGGCGGAACAGCGTGGCGTTTTGCGAACCGTAGAGGGCGACGACGGGCGTGCCGACGGCGGCAGCGACGTGCATCGGGCCGCTGTCGTGGCAGAGGAGCACGCGACTGAGTTGCGCGAGCGCGGCGAGGCGGGGAAGCGAAAGCGGCTCGGTGAGCGTGAGGATGTGCGTGCGCGCGTGACGGAGAATTTCCGCGATGACTGCGTGTTCGCCCGGGCCGCCGACGAGGACGGCTTGGGCGCCGAGGCGATCTTGCGCGTGATCGCAGACAGCGGCGAAGCGTTCGGCGGGCCAGCGGCGCGAGGCGCTGCGCGTGCCGGGATGCACGAGGAGCACGGGGCCGGCGGCACCGACGAGGGCGCGCATGGCCGCGAGGTCTTCGGCGCGCGGCGTGAGCTGAATTTCGCGCGTGACGACCGGCACGCCGGCGACGGGGAGGGCGCGCAGGTAGTAGTCGGTGATGGGGCGGGTTTCGTGTTCGGCGGCGGGATCCTCGATGTGGTGCGTGTAGCATGCGCGGAGTTTCACCGGAAAGCCGTGGGTGAGCACGAGGCGGAAGGGCGCGCTGCTGAGGCGGGCGATGGCGGCGGTTTTTTCGGTGTTGTCGAAATCGAGGACGTGCGTGAAACGCGTGCGGCGGAGCTGGCGGAGGAAGGCGGGCCATTCACCGAGGCGGCGCGGGAGCGTGAGCGTCGCATCGACGTCGGGGTTGAGGGCGAGCACGGGGGCGTAGGCGGGCTCGACAAGCGCGGCGAGGTGCGCCGCGGGCCAGTGAAGGCGGAGGTTTTTGAAAACGGAGCCGAGCAGGACGATGTCGCCGAGGTAGCGGCGGCGGATGACGAGGATCGAGGGGCTGGCGGCGGACATCAAACGACGGGGGGAATTTTTCACCACGGATTTCACGACGAAGACAGGCGACTCGGGCGCGGGGCAATCTACGCGCTCATCTGCTGGCGGTCGTAGAGCGAGCGGTAGAGCGGATTGCCCGAGTGCAGTTTGGCATGCGTGCCGGTCGCGACGATCTCGCCGCGGTCGAAGACGAGGATTTTTGTCGCGTCGCGAATCGTGGAAAAGCGGTGGGCGATGATGAGGACGGTTTTGCCGACGACTAATTTTTTGAGGGCGAGCTGGATGGCGGCCTCGCTCTCGCTGTCGAGAGCGCTGGTGGCTTCGTCGAGAATGAGAATGGGGGCGTCGCGGAGGAAGGCGCGGGCGAGGGCGAGGCGTTGTTTTTGTCCGCCGGAGAGGCGCGCGCCGCGTTCGCCCACGATGGTGGCGTAGCCTTCGGGAAAACCGCGGATGAAATCGTGCGCATAGGCGGCGCGGGCGGCGTCCTCGACTGCGTCGCGCGTGGCATCGGGGCGGGCGATTAGGAGATTGTTGAAGATTGTGTCGTTGAAGAGAACGGGATCTTGGGAGACGACGGCGATGTTGCGGCGGAGGTCGAAGAGGCGGAGCGCGCGGAGATCGTGGCCGTCGAGGGTGACGCGGCCGGCGACGGGATCGAAGAAACGCGGAACGAGATTCGCGAAAGTGGATTTGCCCGCACCGCTGGGGCCGACGAGAGCGCAGACGGTGCCGGCGGTGATGCGGATGGAGACGTTTTGCAGGACAGGCTCGTCGGCATGGTAGGCGAAGCTGACGGCTTCGAAGGCGAGCTCGCCGGTGGCGCGCGGATAGGCGCGGGCGTCGGGCGCGTCGGTGATGGTGACGGGGGCTTGCAGCACTTGTTCGAGGCGGTCGAGGGCGCCGAGGCCGCGTTTCAATTCGTTGTTCAGGCTGCCGAGTTTTTTAATCGGCTCGTAGCTGGCGTAGAGCGCGGTGATGAGCGTGATGAACGTGTCCTGGGCGAGGTGGACGCGATAGGCGTAGAGGAGGGTGAACGCGATGCCGACGGCGGAGATGATTTCGATGAGCGGCGTGAGCGCCTTCTCATACTTCATGAACTTCAGCTGCGCGCGGATGAGGGTTTGCGACGCGCGGGTGAAGCGCGCCGTCTCGCGGGCTTCAAGGCTGAATGCGCGGACTTCCTTCGTGGCCCCGAGGTTTTCGCTAAAAATGTCGGTCACGCCGCCGAGCTCAGCCTGAATCTGGCCGGCGCGCTTGATGAGTTTCTTGCCCACGTAGCGGATCGGGAGGACGGAGAGCGGCACGACGGCGAGGGTGACGAGGACGAGCGCGACGCCTTGTTCGTGGTAGGCGGTCCAGGCGATGAAGGCGATGCTGCCGACGAGACTGGCGGGGCTCTTCACGATCTCGTTGGCGACGGTGGTGAGCGTGACTTGGAGCTGGTTGGCGTCGGCGAGACCGCGCGAGAGAAGATCGCCGGTGGAGTTTTTTTGGAAAAACGAGAGGGGGAGAACTTGGAGCTTGCGGAAAAAATCCAGTCGCAGTGTTTCCAGCACGCGCGTGCCGACGAGTTGGATGAAGTAGGTGTTGAGATAGGTGGCGACGCCGCGCACGACGAAGACGACGGGAATCCAGAGGGCGACGAGAGCGAGGGCCCACGCGGTGAGGGGCGCGGCATCCTTGGCGAAGATGACGGGGAAGACTTTCTTCACCATGTAGGGCAGGCCGAAACCGGACGCGACGCCGGCGAGGATGCCGCAGACGATGGCCAGGGTCAGCAGCCCGCGGTGCGGACGGAGGTAGCTAAAATAGGGGCGGAAACGGCGCATGTCGGGCGAAGACAGAACGCGTTTGCGGGCGCGCGTTCCACTGCAATTTTTGGATCAGTGCGCGTCGTCAGGTTGCTGGCTGCGGGCGCGGGGCATATTCCGCCCTCAGTTTTTGAACAGTACGCAGACGGGCATGGGCACGGCGATGGTGCCGGGGATGCGGGTGAGCTGGCCGGTGGCGGGATCGACGCGGAAGGAGCAGAGTGTGTCGGAATCCTGATGGGCGCAGACGAGCCACGCGCCGTCGGGCGTGAGCGCGAAGTTGCGCGGGGCTTTGCCGCCACAGGGCGCGAATTCGACGGTGGTGAGTTTGCCGGTGGCGGGGTCGATCGCGAAGACCGTGAGGCTGTCGTGGCCGCGATTCGAGGCGTAGAGAAATTTGCCGTTGGGATGGATGCGGACTTCGGCGGCGCGATCCGGGTCGGTGATTTTGAAACCGGGCGGGAGCGTGGAAATATGCTGGATGGGTGTGCCGGTACCGCGCAGGGCGTCGTAGGCGCAGACCGTCACGGAGCCGTCGATTTCATCGAGCACGTAGTAGAAGCGGCTGTCCGGGGAAAACTTCGAGTGGCGCGGGCCGGCACCGGGCGTGATCGGGATGAAGGGAGGGTCGTTGGGCGTGAGCGTCGCGGTGGCGGAGTCGAGGCGGTAGGAGAAAACGCGGTCGAGGCCGAGGTCGGCGACGAAGGCGAAGCGGTTGTCGGGCGAGAGGGTGACGGAGTGGGCGTGGGGTTTGTCCTGGCGCGTGGGGTTGGGGCCGGGCGGGCCTTGGTGGAGGAGGAGCGGCTGGGGAGGGCTGACGCGGCCGTCGGCTTCGAGGGGGAACGCCACGGTGTAGGCGGCAGCATAGCTGACGGCGACGAGGGCGCGGCCGGTGGCGTCGATGGCGAGGTGGGTGAGGGAAGCACCGCCGCTGGCCTGCTCGTTCAAGGGCGTGAGCTTGCCGGTGGCGGGCTCGATCGCGTGGGCGGAGATGGCGCCGCCGGCTTGGGCGAGTTCGCGCAGCGCGTAGAGAACGCGGCCGTTGGGGTGCAGCGCGAGGAAGGTGGGGTTGACGGTCTCGGCGGCGAGCACCGGGGCCGAGAGCGCGCCGGTGGTGGCGTCGAGGGTGGCGGCGTAGATGCCGCGGCTGGTGGTTTTGGTGTAGGTACCGATGAAAAATTCGTGGGAGGCAACGGCGGCGGTGGCGGCGGACATGGTGAGGAGGGGGAGAAAAAGCCGGGTCGCGCGGAAAAAAGCAAGGGGCGCGGGGGCGAGGCGGGATGCGAGCGGGGGGCGAAAATTCATCCGGTGGGGAGGGGGGCGTGGAAGTGTCGGCGGCAGACGGCGACGTAGCGTTCGTTGCCGCCGATCTCGACTTGGGCGCCTTCGCGGAGGGCGCGGCCGTCGGGGCCGAGGCGGAGGTTCATGGTGGCTTTGCGGCCGCAGTGGCAGATGGTTTTCAGCTCGATGAGGTCGTCGGCGAGGGCGAGGAGGGCGGCGCTGCCGGGGAAGAGTTGAGCCTGAAAATCGGTGCGGAGGCCGTAACAGAGGACGGGGATGCCGAGGGTGTCGGCGACGTGGGTGAGCTGCTCGACTTGGGCGCGGGTGAGAAACTGGGCTTCGTCCACGAGCACGCAGGAGATGGGCGCGGAGGCGTGCTCGTGGGTGACGCGGTTGAAAATATTATCGGTGGTGGAGAGGACTTCGGCGGGGGCTTCGAGGCCGATGCGCGAGCGGATGCGGCCGCGGCCGGCGCGGGTGTCGATGGCGGGGGCGAAGACGAGGGTCCTCATGCCGCGTTCCTGATAGTTATAACTCGACTGGAGGAGCACGGTGCTTTTGCCCGCGTTCATCGCCGAGTAGTAGAAGTAGACCTTGGCCATCCGGTGGCGGGGCGGCTAGCGCTCGTGCGCGAAGGGATTCACGACGACCTCGCGCTGGCGGCGCTTGAGATCGGCGCCGACGTAGTGGCGGGTGAGTTCGGCGAGGACTTCGTCCACATCGCGGGCCTCGACGTAGTGCTGGAGGGCGTGGGCGCGGAGCTGGTCCCAGTATTTGTTGAGATATTCGAGGCGGGTGCGGAGGCAGATGGAGCGGGTGGACTCGGCGCGGAGGAGGAGGTCGTTTTTGCCGCCGCCACAGAAGGCGCGGGCCTCGGCTTCGCAGAGTTGGAGTTCGCGCACGGATTCGGCAGGGAGGAGGAGAATCACCTGGTCCACCCAGGCGCCGTGACGGAAGGCGGGCAGCGGGGGGAGGAGCGAGGCGGTGGGGATTTTGCCGTCGGCGAGGCGGGCGACTTCGTTCGTGAGGCGAGCGACCTTGAGGATTTCGGCGTGGAGGTGGGTGGCGATGTCGCGGAGGCTGGCGACGACTTGGAGCTGGCCGTTGCGACCGCCGGCGTGGCTGCTGCCGACGGCCGTGGCCGTGGCGCGGGCATCGCGCGCGAGGGCGAGCACGAGTTCGTGGAGGGCACCGACGGCATTTTGCCAGCGTTCGACGAGGAGGCTGATTTCGTTGTAACACTGGTATTCGGCGCTGCCTCCCGTGAGGTATTCGTGGAGGCCGTCCTGAATGGTGCTTTGGAGCCAGTGTTCGAGCTGGTCCACCTGCTGGAGTTTCTGGCGATACTCGGCCTCGGTGTGGGTGGCGGAACTGAGGGAGGCCTCAAAGGTTTCGCGGGCTTTTTTCGTGCCCAACATGCCGAAGGGCGGCCGGGTGGCCATGATCTCCTGCTTCTCGCTTTCGATTTTGGCGAGGGCGTCGGTGAGGGACTGGCGGCAGAGGGTGGTGTAGGCTTCATCGCGGAGGCAGGCGATGGTGCGGTCGGAGATTTTCGGCGCGGAGGGCGCGGCGGGTTTCGCCGCAGCCACCGGGGCGGCGGCGACGGGAGCAGGAGCGGGCGCGACGGCGAGCGGCGTGCTGCCGGCGCGGGTCCAAGCCGGGTGCCAGGCCGGGGCGCGATAGGCGACGCTGGCGATGTAGTGGAGCAGGCCGAGAGAAGCGGGGGTCAGTATCGTGCCGATGGTGACGGGGTCGGTCTGCAGTTTGAACTGGGTGCAGATCGCGGCCAGGTCGGGGGACCAGGGCTGGAGGCCGAGCGTGAGGGCGGCTTCGCGGACAAACCACGCCTGCTTGCCGGTGAGACCGGTGCAGGTGAATTCCGGCGGGGTGCCGCCGGGGGGGAGACTGCCGAAGGCGGCGCGCAGGGCGGGGGCGGCGTGTGCGGCGATTTTTGGGCCGACCTCGCTGAAATCGTGGTGATCGTTATAGAAAAGGCGGACGGCGGTGTTGCGAAACTTGAGCGCGGCGGCGGTTTGCACGCCGTTCAAAATCTCTTCGAGGCCGATGGCGCATGGGATGACGGCCTCGATGCCCTGGGGGGTGACGAGAAAGAGGTGGGAGCGGTCGGGGGAAAGATCCCAAAGCAGGACGGAGCCGGTGCCGGCGGCGTGGAGGGCGGCGGTGATCGCGCCGAGGTGGGAGAGCGTGGCGGACTCGATGCGCGCGGGTTCGATGCGCCATTCGGAGGCGGCGGCGATGGCGGTGGTGATGCTGTCGGCGGGCGTGAGGCCGAGCAGCCAGCGGGTGGGGCCGTGCGGGGAAAGCAGGGAGCCGTCGGCGGCGTGGCAGGCGGTGAGTTCGAGTTTCCCGGTGAGATGGTGGGGCAGGCCGGCGCTGAATTTCCGCAGGGCCTCCTCGGTGCGGTGGCGCGGGGCCTCCTCGGCGGTCGAGAGGTGCCAGTGGGTGGGCGCGGGGTGGAGCGCGGTGACGGCGCGCAGGCCGCCGGTCTTCCACTCGGCCTCGAAGGCGGCGAGCGTTTCCTCGACGGCGGGTTTGTCGTCAAACGCGCATTCCCGGTAGAGTTCGAGGTAACCGCCAGTCGCGCGCGCGACGAGCAGGGTGTGCTTCGTCAGTTCGAGATAGGTGGGTTGGGCGGCTTCGGTGCTCACGGCGGGGGGCTAGGGGCGGTGCTCCAGAAAAAAAGAAGCAACGGAAAAAATTTACAACTTTCATCAGCGGCGAGGATGTTTTTTGCCGCCGGGGGCCAGTCCGGCGGGCCCGCGTGGCGAAGGGCGCCGCCACCAACGGACCGAAAGTTTTGGGCAAAGTTCAACGAGCCAGTGAAAAGGGGCTGTTGGTCTCCATCTTTCGACGGAGGTCGAGATCGGCGGAGACGTAGCTCTGCTTGAGCTCCGTGAGCAGGTGTTCGACGTCGAGTGGATCGGTGCATTGTTCCAGCACGCGGAGACGGAGGTTCGCCCAATAGTTGCCCAAATACTCCAGCCGGGCGTGGAGACAGGTGGAGCGGATGGATTCGGCCCGCAGGAGCAGGTCGTTTTTCCCGTTTTTGCAGAAGGCGCGCGCGGCGTCTTCATAGCGTTTTAGCTCCAACGCGCGGTCGTGGGGGTTGAGGAGAATGACGCGGTCGACCCACGTGCCATGATGAAAAGTGGGAAGCGGGGGCAGCGCGACGGCCAGCCGGGTGGATTCGCCGAGGCGCGCGATTTCGCGGTTCACGAGATCGATCCTGATCGTCTGGGCGTGCAGGTGCGAGGTGATCGTGCGGAGGCTCACAACGGCGGGTTGCTGCTGGATGTGGCCGGGTTGAGCGCGGCTGCCGATCAGGGCGGCCGTCAGGCGGGCGTCGCGGGCGAGGCCGAGAGCGAACTCGTGCATCTCGCCGACGTAATTTTGCCAGCGCTCCACGAGCACGCAGGTCTCGCTGTAGGCGTGGTATTCCGGGCTCGCGGTGCCGAGGTATTCGTGGAGCAGGCCTTGGAGCGCGCTTTGGAGCCAGTGCTCGATCGGTGCGAGTTCCTGGAGGCGGTGGCGATAATCGAGCGCCGTCTCCTGAGTGGAACGCAGCGAATGTTCATAGTGCGCGCGCGCTTTTTTCGTGCCTAAGACGCCGAATGGGGGACGGGTGCCCTCGATTTGGCGTTTGCTCCGATCGAGTTGTTCGAGCGCCTCGGTGAGCGATTGCCGACAGAGATACAGGTGGGCCTCCTCGCGCAAACGGGTGTCCGTCTCCTCGGGCATCTTGGGCGCGAGCGCCGGTTTTGCACCGGATGCCCTGGCGGTGTGAATAAAGGAAGGGGGCGGCGGGGCTTTCCGCGGTGCCAGCGTGGGTTTGGATCGGGGTGTCGGCACGGGATCCGGCTCTCGGGGCCGCTCCGATGCCAGCTCGGTGACCGGGGCGGGAGAAGGCGGCGAAACTGATTCAGCGTTTGGGGTGGGAGTGAGCTCAACGGACGCATCGCTTTCCAGTGACGGGGCGAAAAATGGCGCGGCCGTCGCGAGCCGCGTGATCCCAGCCCGGCACCAAGCCGGCCAAGTGGACTTCCCTTGCTCGCGGCGACCGATCAAATGCATGAGTCCGAGCGAGGCGGCTGAAAGCGAAGCCTCGATGTCGGGGGAGGCAAAGCGGAGTTGGAAGTCCGCGCAGAGCCCGCGAATTTTCGGCACCCACGGCTTCGAACCCAGCACGTGGGCGACTTCGCGGACGAACCACGACTGTTTGCCCGTGAGGCCGGTGCAGGCGAGCAGGGGAACGGCTTCCCCGGCGGGGAGACTTTCCCGAATGCCCGCGAGCGCGGGAGCGAGCTGCGCGACGATCTTCGCGCCCGTCACCGAGAAATCGAAATTCCCGTCGTAAAACATCTGGGCGGCGGCGCGGCGAAACGAGAGTTTGAGCACGCTTTGGACGGCGGTGAGGATTTCACCGATTCCGAGCGAGCAAGGCACGACCGCGTCCACTCCCCGCGGGGAAATAAACAACAGGTGCGAGCGATCCGCGCCGAGATCCCACAGCACGACGGAACCGCGATCGGCCAGCCGCAGCGCGCGGGCGATGGCACCGACATGGCCGAGCGTGGCGGATTCCTTGCTGAGAGGATCGATCTGCCACTCGGCGGCGTGAGCGCGCGCGAGGGCGAGACTGGTTTCCGGCGCGAGGCCGAGGAGCCAGCGGGCGCTGCCGTCCGGCGTGATCAGGGTACCGTCCGCCGCGTGGCACGCGGTCAGTTCCAACGCGTCGGTGAGTCCATGAGGCAGGCTGGCCCCGAATTGCCGGAGTGCTTCCTCCGTCCGATAGGCCGACGCTTCCTCCAGGCTGGAGCGGTGCCAGTAAACGGGCTGGGGAGAAAGCGCCGTGTGGGCGCGCAGCCCGTAGTCCTGCCAATCGGGTTGAAGCGCCCGGAAGATTTCCTGGATCGCGGATGATTTGCCGAGGGGGAGCTCGACGAAAAAATCGATGCAAGCGTCGCGGCTGCGCGCGATGAGCAACGTGTGCTCGGTCAACTCCGCGTAAATAGTGGATTCGTGTGGGGTGGGCATCATGGGGTGATGGCCTCCGAATTCTTTTGCCGCTGCCTAAGCACGACCGCAGGGCGGCTTCGCTGAAAGATGAAACTATACGTAGCCTTTATCTTCGAGATGAGCTGGTTCAGGAATTCGATTCGGTTTCCGGCAGCCAACACGCGGCCAGCGCGGCGGCCAGCGCGAGCAGGCTGGCCGCCAAGAGCGCCACGCGGAAATCGCCCACGGGCGCGACCAAGCCGAACACCACCGAGGCGGCGGCGGCCGCGATGCGGCCGATGTTGTAGCAAAAACCGGCCCCCGTCGTGCGCAGCAACGTGGGAAAAAGCGGCGGCAGATACATCGTGAACAGCCCGAAGACGCCGGAGAAAAATCCCACGAGCGGCAGCCAGAACCACGCGAGCTCGGCAAAACCGCGCGGCACGATGAACGCGCCCACGATGCCGCCGCCGAGCCCGGCGAACATGAGCGCGATGGCGCAGCGGTTACCCAGCCGCCGGGCCAGCCAGCCGGCGGCGAAGTTGCCCGCGATGGCGACGGCGTTGACGGCGAGAAACGAGACGGAGACCAGCTGCGTGATCTCGCCCGGCGCGGTGCCGGCGGCCGCGAGGAGCCGGCGGAGATGCTGCGGTTGCCAGAAAAGAAACAGCCACCACGCGGAGAGACCGAGCGCGCAGACGAGCGTCGTGCGCACGGTGATACTGGCGACTCCGCCGCGGAAGAGCGCCAGGGCGCCGGGTTTTTTTTCCGCGGCGGCACCGGCTCGCTGCCAGGTTTCCGGCTCCGGCACGTGGCGGCGAATCCAGAATACCAGCAGCGCGGGCAGGACGCCGACGAGGAAGACCCACCGCTCGGAATGCGGCGGCAACACGTAGGAAAGCACGGCGACCGTGACGGCCCCCAGGATCACGCCGAGGTTCACGCCGGTCTGGAGCACCGCGGCGAGCCACGGCCGCCAGGAGCGCGGCCAGGTTTCCGCGATCAGCGAGGCGCCCACGGCCCACTCGCCGCCGATGCCGAGCGCGGCGACGAAGCGGAAAATCATCAGTTGCCACCACGTCTGTGCGAACGCGCACAGGCCGGTGCAGAGCGCGTAGGTGAGCACCGTGAGCGCGAGCGCGCGGCTGCGCCCGAGCAGGTCGCCGAGCCGGCCAAAGAACGCGCCGCCCACGGCCCAGCCGATGAGAAACGCCGCCTGGATGTAGGAGCTTTTTTCCTTCACCGACGGATCGCTCGCGCTGGGGGCCGCGAGGAGTTGCATCACCAGCGGCGTGGCGACGAGCGTGTAGAGATGCAGCTCAAGCCCGTCGAAGAGCCAGCCGAGCCACGCGGCGACGCCGGATTTCCACTGGAGCGGGGAGAGTTCGCTGAGACGGCTGGCTTCGCGGGACGCGGCGGGAGGAGTCATCGGGGCCGGGCCATCGCAGAGGGGCGCGGCGGCGCGGTCAACGCGCGAGTGCGGCGCACGCGGCGTGGCGGGGGCAGGTGACGAGGTGGTCGTTGACCATGCCGCTCGCCTGCATGAACGCCTGGCAAATCGTGGGGCCGACGAACTTGAAACCGCGCGCGAGGAGCGCTCGGCTCAGCGCGTCGCTTTCGGGCGTGCGCGTGGGAATCTCGCTCATCGCGCGGCGGCGGTTCACGACGGGCCGGCCGCCGACGAAGGACCAGACGAAGCGGTCGAAGCCGCCGGGTTCGCGTTGCACGGCGAGAAAGGCGCGGGCGTTGGCGATGGTGGCGGCGATTTTAAGGCGGTTGCGCACGATGCCGGCGTCGGCGAGGAGCGCGGCGACTTTGCGGGCGTCGTAGCGGTCGATTTTTTCGGCGTCGAAACCGTCGAAGGCGCGGCGGTAATTTTCGCGTTTCGCGAGCACCGTGGACCAGCTCAGGCCGGCTTGCGCGCCCTCGAGGATGAGCAGTTCGAAGAGCGCACGGTCGTCATGGAGTGGCACGCCCCACTCGGTGTCGTGGTAGGCGAGGTCGAGCGGGTTGCGCGGCCAGGGGCAAGGCACGGGGGGCTTTGGTTTCACGCGGCGAAGCGACGCAGGATCGAAGGGTAATGACAACGAAACGCACACGTGTCCCAATATCTGACCGTCTGAATGTGGTGCGGATTAACTTTCGGGCGCGGGGGCCGCTGATTGACGGCCCACCCCCTGTCAGTCCCCTGCTGCGACGCGGCTTGGGGCATTTTCATCATCATGAACCAGCCTGTCATCGACCCTGCCACAAAAGCGACCGCCTCCCCGGTCTTCGACGTGCGTTTGCACGGCGCGAGCGGCGACGGGCGCACGCTCGACACCGCGGCGATCAACCGCGCGATCGAGGCGGCGCACGCGGCGGGCGGCGGTACGGTGAACTTCCCGGCGGGCACCTACCTGAGTTTTTCCATCCGGCTGAGGAGCCGGGTGACGTTGCACCTTGCGGCGGGCGCGACGCTGTTGGCGGCCGAGCCGGCGGCGGGTTTTGGCGAATACGACGCCGCCGAGCCGAACGAGTGGGATGCGTATCAGGATTTCGGCCACAGCCACTGGCGCAACAGCCTCGTCTGGGGCGAGGATCTCACGGACATCGGCATTCACGGGCCCGGGCGCATCCACGGGCTCGGGCTCACGCGCTCCGGCCCCGGCCCGCGCCGCGCGAAACTCGCGGGCGACATGCCGATG
>JANYBX010000334.1 GCA_025360615.1 Opitutia bacterium | reverse complement strand
AGGGCTACACCGCGCAGCTCAGCTTCCACGGGAGCTGGGATGAGGGCTCGCTCCATTACGACACGAACGGCGCGGTCGTCCGTCCTGAGCCGCTCGGTAGCGTGAAAGCTCACGCCGTGCGCAGCGCATATTTCGGCTGGGCGGGCGACGGCCACGTGGGGCGCATCAACGTCTCCCACGCCGCCTACCTCGTCGTCGGCCGCGACGATTTCAACGGCCTCGCCGGCCACGCCGTCAACATCCGCGCCGCGATGGCCGCCGCCGAGGTCAGCTACGACCGCGATTGGGCGCGCTTCAAGGCCTCCTTCTTCTACGCCTCGGGCGACCATCACTCCACGGACGGCACCGCGACCGGCTTCGACAGCATCATCGACAACACGAATTTCACCGCCGGCCCGTTCAGTTACTACGCGCGACAGGGCTTCAACCTCGGGGGCACCGCCGTCAACGTGAAGCAGCGCTCCAGCCTCCTGCCCAATCTCCGCACGAGCAAAGTCGAGGGCTCGCAGAATTTCGTTAACCCCGGCCTCGTGCTCGGCGGACTCGGCGCGGAATTCGATCTCACGCCGCGGCTCAAGTTCACCACGAATTTCAACACCATCCGCTTCGCCTCCGTCGAGCCGATCCAAACCGCGCTCCTCACGAACCAAGTCGGCCGCGACTTCGGCCTCGATCTCAGTGCCGGCTTCCAGTGGCGGCCGCTGCTCAAGGACAACGTGATCCTCTCCGCCGGCTACGGCGTGTTGCTCCCTGGCCGCGGCTTTCGCGACATCTACCGCCGCGTGCAGCCCGGCGTGGCCGGTTTCACCGCGACGCCGCTTGCCGCCGAGGTGGACGAGCATCTTCATAGCGCGATCATGGCGATCTCGCTCACCTACTGAAAATTTAGCCGCGTCCTCTTTCATGAATCCCGCGCACCGCCGCTCCCGCCTTCTCCGCTCGCTCGCCCTCGCCGGCGGCGCGTGGTCGCTCGGGTTTCTTGCGCTGGTCGTGTGGGGCCAGCCGGTGATTGAAACGACTCCGCGCTCGCGCGTGTCCGGACCTGAAACCTCCGTCTCCGCCGCGCCCGTCGCCGCCCCCGCGTCCCTGCCGAAGCCGCGCAACCTCATCGACCAGACTCACGCCGACGCCCGCCAAAAAAGCGCCGGTTGTCTCGAATGCCACGCCGGCATCGAGGAGATGCACGCCTCGCCGAACGTCGTGCTCGGCTGCACCGATTGCCACGGCGGCAATGCCACGCCCGGCCTCACGATCCGCAAGGCCCACGTCGCTCCGCGCAACCCGATCTTCTGGGAAAGCTCCGCGAATCCCAACGAATCCTCCGTGCTGCTGAACCACGAGTCGCCGGAGTTTATTCAGTTTATCAACCCGGCCGATCTCCGCGTCTCCGAGCGCGCGTGCGGCCTCTGCCACGGCGACATCAACCAGCGCGTCGGCCACAGCATGATGAATCACGGCGCGATGCTCTGGGGCGCGGCGCTCTATAATAACGGTGCCTCGCCGCTGAAAAATTACCGCTACGGTCAGGCCTACTCGGCCGACGGCACGTCGCTCACCCTCACCAGCCCGATTGCCGTCACGCCCGACCTGACGATGCTCCACGGCATTCTCCCGTCGCTCGATCCGCTCCCGCGTTTCGCGATGGGCCAACCGAGCAACATCCTCCGCATCTTCGAGCAAGGCGGCGAAAAACCCGGCGAGCTGGGCAACCCGAATCCCAACGAACCCGCCGGCCGCCCCGTGCGGCGCCTCTCTGAGCGCGGCCTCGGCACGCTTGGCCGCACCGATCCCGTTTATCTCAACCTGCAAAAAACGCGCCTCAACGATCCGCATCTGAATTTCATGGGGACCAACAATCACCCGGGCGACTACCGCTCGAGCGGCTGCACCGCGTGCCACGTCGTCTATGCCAATGACCGCTCCCCGACCAACTCCGGCTGGTGGTCGAAATACGGCCACCAAGGGCTCAGCTTCACCGGCGATCCGTCGATCTCGAAGCGCGAGAAGGGCCACCCGATCAAGCATCAGTTCACGCGCAGCATTCCCTCGAGCCAGTGCATCACCTGCCACATGCACCAGGGGAATCTCTTCGTGAATCCCTTCCTCGGCTACACGTGGTGGGATCAGGAAAGCGACGGCGCCGTCATGTATCCCAAGGAGCAAAAGCGCCCCACCGAACAACAGATCGCCGACGCGCAGCAGATCAATCCCGAGGCTGCCGCCGTCCGCGGCAACTGGGGTGACCCGCAGTTTTTGGAAAAAGTCGCCGAGCTAAATCCCACGCTCAAGGAGACGCAGTTCGCCGACTACCACGGCCACGGCTGGGTTTTCCGCGCGGTGTTTAAGAAGGACCGCGAAGGCACGCTCCGCACGCTCGACGACGAGGCCATCGCGCACGACGACCCCCAGAAATGGGCGAAGGCCGTTCACCTCAAGGATGTCCACCTCGCGCGCGGCATGCAGTGCGTCGATTGCCACTTCACGACCGATGTTCACGGCAACGGCCTCCTCTACGGCGAGCCCCGCGCCGCCACCGCCATCGAGTGCATCGACTGCCACGGCACGATCTCTGCGCGCCCCACGCTCAAGACCAGTGGCAACAGCGGCCACGTCGTCGATGGCCAGGTGCTCCCCAACGATCTCGCGGAAGGCTCCACGCCATCCGGCCCGCGTTTTTATTGGGAAGGCAGCCGGCTCTTCCAACGCTCGATGATGCAGGCCGACCGCGTCTGGGAAGTGCCGCAGACGCGCGACACCATCGACCCGAAATCCTCGCGCTACAGCCCGCTCTCCGCCTACGCGAAGACGCTTCGCCGCGATGGTAAAACCTGGGGCAGCGTCCCCGCCGCCGCGCCCATCACCGATCATTCGACCAACGCCCCCGCGACCATCGATCCGCACGCCAGCCTCGCGCACGGCGACGCGAACATCGGCTGCCAGGTCTGCCACACCTCATGGGCCACGAGCTGCTTCGGCTGCCATCTCCCCATGCGCGCCAACCAGAAAGTCGCCGCGAACAAATTCGAAGGCACCACGACGCGCAACTACACCACCTACAACCCGCAGGTCGTGCGCGACGACGTGTTCATGCTCGGCCGCGACGCCACCTATAAAAACAACCGCCTCGCCGTCATCCGCTCCTCGAGCGCCGTGCTCGTCAGCTCTGAAAACGCCAACCGCGAGCTCGTCTATTCCCAGCAGCAGACCGTCTCCGCCGAGGGCTACTCCGGGCAGGCGTTCAACCCGCACTTCGCGCACACGACCAGCAGCGTCGGCACCACGAAAAATTGCACCGACTGCCATCTCGCCGCCGCCGGTGACAACAACGCGTGGATGACGCAGCTCCTCGGCTTCGGCACCGGCATGGTCAACTTCTTCGGCCGCTACGCCTACGTCGGCTCGGGCGGGGCTGGCTTCGACGCCGTCGCGTGGACCGAAAATTCCGAGCCGCAGGCCGCGCTCGGCAGCCATCTCCACCACCTCGCGTATCCCGACGACTACCGCACGCACGCCGAGAAAAACAAGGGCGTGCTCACCGAGGCGCATCATCACCACGGCGACGAGATTCTCGATCTGGCCCTGCGTGGCGAATACCTCTACACCGCCAACGGCCCCGGCGGCTTCGAGGTCTTCGACGTCGCGAACATCGCCAACAAGGGATTCTCCGAGCGCATCGTGAGCTCGCCCGTCTCGCCGCTCGGCCAGAACACGCGCGTGCACACGCGTTACGCGACGAGCGTCGTGCTCCCCAGCACGCTCGGCATCGACCCGCTCCGCCAGCGCCTGCCCGAAAACCAAGAGCAGCCCATCAATGCGATCTACGCCTATGTTTACGTGACGGACCGCGACGAAGGCCTCGTGATCGTCCCCGTCGGCACGCTCGTCGATGGCAACCCCTCGAATAATTTTCTCAACGAAAAGGAGGCCATCCGCTTCAACCCCTCCGGCCGCCTCGCCGGCGCGACCCACGCCTTCATGGCGGGCACGCGGCTCTACGTGATCTGCACCGCCGGCCTCGTCGTCGTCGACATCGCGGATCCGACCAAGCCCAACATCGTCGGCCACACGCCGACGGGCGCGCTGAAAAATCCCCGCAAGCTCGCCCTGCAGTTCCAGTTCGCCTTCGTGACCGACGAGGACGGCGTGAAAGTCTTCGACCTCACCGACCCGCTCGCGCCGAAGCCGCTGCCCGACGCCACCGTGCCGCTCCGCGCCGCCCAAGGCCTCTACGCCGCCCGCACCTATCTCTACGTCGCGAATGGCGCCGAGGGCCTCGCGATCATCGACATCAAGCACCCCACGGCGCCGAAGCTCTCGTCCATGTTCAACGCCGACGGCGCGCTCAACGACACGCGCGCCGTGCAAATCGGCGCTGTCAACGCCTCGACCTTTGCCCTCGTCGCCGACGGCAAAAACGGCCTGCGCGTGCTGCAAATTATCTCCCCGGAAAACGTCCCCGGCTACATGGGCTTCAGCCCGCCGCCGAATCCGAAGCTGATCGCCAGTTATCCGACCGCCGGACCGGCGGTGGCGATTGCGCGCGGCCTTGATCGCGACCGCGTGGTCGACGAGACGGGCAACCAGACGGTGGTCTTCGGCCGCCGCGGGTCGCGTCCCTTCAACGAAGGTGAGTTCAACCAGTTCATTCGTCACGATGACGGCCGCGGCGAAATCTATCGCGTGACCGACGCTCATTTGCGCGAGGGAAAATTGGCAGCAAGTGACGGCACCCTGCTGGAGCCGCCCGAGATTTTCACCTCTGAGCCGATGAAGCCAATCGAGCACCCGCGCCGCGAGCGCTTGGAGCGCCGGCCCTCGGGAGAGACGGAGTCGGTGAAGTAAAATTCCGGGAGGCCGGGGGCCGAATGGCTTGCAGGCCAAGGTAGGGGCGGCTGCCAACGGTCCCCAGCGCGATTCATGCAAGCGCATCTCGGCCTCAAGATTTCGGCCGGTGAGCCGATTACATCGCCTGCTACTTATTGCCGGGCGGCCTCGCTTTGCCCGTGAACGTTCTGTCCGCCGTCCGTCTGTCGCTTCCCTTCAACTTCTTCTCCCATGAAAATAAAGTTCATCTCCCTCCTGGCGCTGTTTCTTTCGCTGGCTGCGGCGAGTTCGCTCGCAGCGGAGGCGCTGCTCATTGCCGTGATACCAAAATCCACCGACAACGATTACTGGCGCACCGTTCACGCCGGTGCGCTGAAGGCGCAGGCCGATCTCATCGCCGAGGGGATTCCCGTGACCGTTTTATGGGAAGGCACCCAGCGTGAGGATCAGCTTGAGGAGCAAAAAAATATCATAGCGCGGTTTGTGACGCGAAAAGTGAGCGGCATCGTGCTCGCCCCCATGCAGGCGGCGGCGCTGGTGCCGCCCGCGGAACACGCCGTGGCGGCGAAAATCCCCGTCGTGATCATCGACTCGCCGCTGAACTCGGAACTGGCCGCGAGCACGGTGGCGACGAACAACTACAAAGGAGGAATGTTGGCGGGGCGCCGCATGGCGGACGTGCTCGGTGGCAAGGGCAAGGTCGCCATGCTGCGCTTCGTCAAGGGCCACAGCAGCACGCAGCCGCGCGAGAGCGGATTTCTCGACGCGATAAAAAAATATCCGAACATTCAGGTGATTTCCTCCGATCAACAGGCCGGGGCCACGGCGGAGGACGCGCGACTGGCGGCCAAGGCGCTGCTGGAGCGAATCGGCGCGGAGGTGCAGGGGATTTTCACGCCGAACCTGACCTCGACCGCCGGGATGCTGGCGGCGTTGCGCGAAGCCGGGCTGGCCGGAAAAATTTCTTTCGTGGGTTTCGATTCCAGCGCGGCGCAAATCGAGGCCCTGCGGAAGGGCGAGATGAGCGGCATGATCGTGCAGCAACCTTTCATGATGGGCTATCTCGGCGTGCGAACCGCCGTCGATGTGATCCACGGGAAAACTGTCGCCAAGGAAGTGGACACCGAGGTGAAGCTGGTGACCAAGGAGAATCTCGACACGCCGGAGATTCACAAGCTGCTCAACCCGTCGGAGGGCTGAAGGCCGAGCGTTGGCCGGCCGTTCAAGTGCGTTGAGGCCAACCCGCTCCCTCTTGCGGGAAATTACCGCACCGCTTTTTCCAGATCGCGGCGCATCGCTTTCAGTTCGGTGAGTTCTTTTTGGAGTTCGGCTTTTTCCTCTTTCGTCTTCGCGTGCGCGATGGCCTCGATCACGTCTTTTTCCGATTCCATCAGGCTGACCCGTTCGCTCGCGATCGTGGTACGATACTTGGTGGATTCTCCCCCGAGAATGGAAAGGGAAACCTTGGGGCTGTTCAGCGCCCGGTCCAGGTCGCTGGACTTGGTGAGCGTTTTCTCGTGGTCAATTTCCCGTTCCTGCTCTTGGAGCTGATGGTCGAGCACGGTGATCCGGCTTTTGTTAACTTGAATCTTGGGCAGGACAGCGGCGGGTTCCGCGCGCGTTTTGGCGGGGTCGGTTTTTTCCGGCGAGGCGACAGGCGCGGCGGTGGCAACCGCTTTAGCGGCGGGAGACGGCGCGGGCGGCGCAATCGGCTTGGGCGGCACGGCCTTGGTCTTGGTGTGTTCGAGCAGGCGGGCGCGGATCATTTCCTCGGTCGCGGGTTTGGCCTCCGTCGTGGGCTTGGGCGGGGGCACCGGCTGGGCCGGAGTTTCATCGGAGGCCAACGCCGTGGCCGTGAAGCAAACGCTGAGCAGGACAATTCGGAAGCAGGGAGCTTTCATGGCGGTGAACGATGGGAGCGTAGGAAGCTGGTGGCGGGCGTCGAGGCGATTGGGGCGTGATGAATCATGGACGCAGGGTGACGGGTGGGAGTTCCGCCCGTCGGGTAAAATAAAAAAGGCCGGGCGCGAGGCCCGGCCTTGAGGAGGGATACGATGCGGCCGGGGGCGGCCGCGCTCCCATCGTTAGAGCTTGCCGCCGTAGATGGCGCTGGCACCGA
>JANYBX010000313.1 GCA_025360615.1 Opitutia bacterium | reverse complement strand
TCGAGCGCGTCGGCGAAGTGGCTGAGTTGGCCGGCGCCGCCGCTGGCGATCACGGGGACAGGGACGGCGTCGCTGACGGCGCGAGTGAGGGCGCAATCGTAGCCGGTCAACATCCCGTCGGCGTCCATGCTGGTGAGAAGGATTTCGCCGGCGCCGAGCTCGGTGGCGCGACGAGCCCAGGTGACGGCGTCGAGCTCGGTGGGATTGCGGCCGCCGTGGGTGTAGACGCGCCAGGATTTGCCGTCGGGTTCGCGCTTGGCGTCGATGGCGAGGACGATGCATTGCGCGCCGAAGCGGTCGGAGGCGCGGCGGATCAACTCGGGGTCTTTGATCGCGGCGGTGTTGAGGGAAACTTTGTCGGCGCCGGATTTGAGCATGGCCTCGATGTCGGCGACGCTGCGCAAACCGCCGCCGACGGTGAGCGGCATGAAGCATTGCTCGGCGGTCGCGGCGACGACGTCGTGCATGATGCTGCGGCCGTCGCTGGAGGCCGTGATGTCGAGGAAGACGAGTTCGTCGGCGCCCTGCGCATCGTAGGCGCGAGCGGCTTCGACGGGATCACCGGCATCGCGGAGTTGCTGAAACTTCACGCCCTTGACAACGCGGCCGGCGTTAACGTCCAGGCACGGAATGATGCGGCGACTGAGCATGGGGGGAAGTAGCGAGTAGCGAGTAGTTGGTAGCGAGTGGAGAAGGAACGGACAGTGGCCCGCACATGCTCGCTACTCGCTATCCACTACTCGCTACTTCGCCTCAGACGTGCGCGATGTCCGGATCGAAGTTCACCGCGAGGCGATAGACTTGGCCGGGGCGCATGATGAGCGGGTGGTCGCGCACGAGGTGCTGCAGGTAGTGAATCTTGCCGTAGTTCGTGCGGTAGGTCGGATCGGCGGTGACGATCTCGGTTTCCTGCCAGACGGCTTGGAAATCATCCTTTGCGACGGTGCAGCGGTGGCCTTGCGCGCCGAGCGCGAGCGCGCCGGGGACGTGGTATTTCGAATGGGGCGCGGCGATGGCGAGCGTGTAGCGGAATTTGTCGAGCGTGACCTGCTGCTTCACCGTGTAGGCGAATTCGCAGGAGATCTTCGTGCCGGTGAAGGCCCATTGCACTTTCACGCTTCCGAGATTTTTCACGATTTCCTCGGCGGTCGTGATGAGCTCGGGCTGTTCGTAGCGGAAGTAGAAGGAGTTTTTCAGGCCGAGGCCGGTGACGCAGTTCTTGCCGTAGAAGGCGGGGATCGTGCGGTTTTCGCCGAAGGTCAGCTCGGGGAGCATGATCGGGGCGTAAACGTTATTGGGCCAATCGAAGACGCCGGGGCAGTGCGGGAAGGGCAACACGTCGGCCGAGAGGTGGCCGCCGCCGCTGACGAGCGGGATCTGCATCTGGAGGCCGCTCTCGGCGTCGCGGTAGAGGAAGAGGCCTTGTTCCTTGCGGTTGCCCTTGTCGAAGATGACGTAGCGGCCGCTGGTGCGGAGAGGCTCGGGCTTCGGACCGCCGGTGGGCATGTGAATGGTCTTCGCGAGGCGCGACCATTGGCAGAGGTAGCGCGCGGCATCGAAATTCGCCATGCGCGTGGTGTGCGGCTCGTAGGCGGTGCGTTCGTCGTCGCGGAGATCGAGGAAGCCGTGCTCCTGGTCGAGGTAGGTCTGGTAGAAAAACAGGAAGAGGCGGCGGAGGATGTCGAAGTATTTGGTCTTCTGGTCATCGGCGATCCAGCCGTCGCGCAGGCCCTGCAAAATGAGGCTGATGCAGTGCATCTGGCCGTAGGCACCGGCGGCGCGGCCGAAGGCCCAGCCGAGCCCGTCGGCGCGGACGAGATCGGGCATCATCTTGATGTATTTCTCGGCGTAGGTGCGGAGGGTGGGGAGCTTGCGATCGCGGACGCCGCTGTTGGCGTGGAGCTGGAGGGCGGAGCGGATGAAGACAAAGCTCATCACGCCGTAGAGATTAAAATTTCCGCCGAGGCCGCTGGTGGAATCGTCGAAGAATCCGGCGGAGCTGGTGGCGGTCATGCGCTCGACCATGCGCTCGATGAGGCGGGAAGTTTCATCCTTCTTCGAGAGGCCGAGGCTGAAACGGGCGACGGCTTTGGCGATGTTGAAGGACTGCCAGTGGTTATCGTAGTCGCTGCGGTGGAGGAGGGATTTGTCGATGCGCTGCTGCGTCTCCTCGACGAGGCGTTCCCAGACGGGATTGCGTTCCTTGGATGGGCCGAAACAGAGGAGGCCGAGGGCGGCGTAGGCGAGGCCGTTTTCCGCGGGCGGCTCGGTGAACATCTGCGCGGTGATGCAACGCGCGGCGAGGTCGACGATGTCGAAGCCTTTGAGCGTGGTTTCGCCGGTGGCGCGGTAGAATTCGCCGAGGGCGAAGGCGACGTGGCCGGGTTCGTCGGGGCGCGAGGACTCACCGTTGGCGGGGAGGATGGTGCCGTCGGGCTGGATGGAGTCGAGATTGTGGCCCAGCATCGAGCGGGACATTTCGAGACATTGCTCGGAGAAACTATGCATGCGGTAGGTTTTGCGGCTGAGGAACGGGAGGTGGAAGATGCCGAGCGGTGAGCCGCGGCGGCAAGAGAGAATTTAGCGGGCGAGGAGTTTGAGGAACTCGGCGTTGGTTTTCGTTTTCGAGAGCCGGGCGATCATCGTGTCGGTGGCTTCCTCGATTTTCTGGGCGACGAGGGCGCGGCGCAGGAAATGGATGCCTTCGAGGGTCTTCGCATCGATGAGGAGTTCTTCCTTGCGGGTGCCGGAGGCGGCGATGTTGATGGCGGGCCAGAGGCGCATCTCGGCGGCCTTGCGGTCGAGGACGAGTTCCATGTTACCGGTGCCTTTGAACTCCTGAAAAATCACTTGGTCCATCAGGCTGCCGGTCTCGACGAGCACGGAGGCGATGATGGTGAGCGAGCCGGCTTCCTCGGTGTTGCGGGCGGCGGCGAAGAGCTGGCGGGGTTTTTCGAGGGCGCGGACGTCGAGGCCGCCGGAGCCGGTGCGGCCGGAGTTGCGGGCGGTGTTGTGCGCGCGGGCGAGGCGGGTGATCGAATCGACAAAGAGGACCACGTGCTTGCCGGTCTCGACGAGGCGCTTGGCGCGCTCGATGCAGAGGTCGGCGATGCGGATGTGGTTCTCGATCTGCTCGTCGTTGGATGAGGCCCAGATCTCGGCGGGGACGCTGCGTTTGAAATCGGTGACTTCCTCGGGGCGCTCGTCCACCAGCAGAATCATGACGATGCACTCAGGATTATTTTCGAGCACGCCGAGGGCCATGTCGCGGAGGAGCGTGGTCTTGCCGGTGCGGGGAGGGGCGACGATGAGGCCGCGGGTGCCTTTGCCGATGGGGCAGAAGAGATCGACGGCGCGCGTCGTGAGACGGCCATCCTTGAGTTCCATCTTGAGGTGCTTGTCGGGCGAGACGGTCGTGAGCGTGGTGAAATCCCACTTGGCGCGACGATCTTCGAGGGCGACGCCATCGACGGTCTCGATGAACTTCATCTTCGGATTCGGGAAACGGCCCTCGGCGGGATAGGCGGTGCCGCCGATCATCATGCCGGGTTTTAATTTGAAGCGGCGGATGAGTTCCTTCGGGACGAATGTGTCGCTCGGACGGCGTTTGCCGTTTTTCGCCATGTCGAGGAGCTGGCCGTTGCCACCGTGGGTGATGTCGATGTCGAGCACGCCTTCGACGTGGATCGTGCGCTCGATGTAGGGCGCGGGCACGAAGGGCTGGCCGGGCGGTTTGTTGGCCGCGGGTGCGGCGTTGAAGCTGGGAGTGAAGATCGGGGCGGGGTTTGCCGGTGCCGCAGGAGTGGGAGCGGGCGTCGGCACGAAGACCGCCGCAGGAGCGGTGGGTGTCGGAGGCGGCGGCGCGACGGGCGCGGGAGCGGGAGCCGGCGCGGCCGGAGGGGCTTCAGCGATAGCCGTGGCGGCGATGACAGGAGCGGGGGAGGGGGTTGCAGCCGCGGGTTTTTTGGCGCGGGACGTCTTTTTTCTTTCCATGACAGAATACAGGTGAATAGGCGCTTCCGGTGCTTGACGCTTAAAACTCCGGGCGGAATAAGGAGCGCCGCCTTGGTGGCAGCACATTCCTCAAACCCTAAAATCGAACACTATCGTGAGCGACCAGACGATTACCTCAGTTTCCCGGGAACACCGGTTATTCAGGCCCTCGGCCGAGTTCAAAGCCCAAGCAAATCTTGGGAGCGAGGCCGCATACAAGAGGCTCTACGCGGAGTCTGTCAACTCCCCAGAAAAATTCTGGGGACGGCAGGCGAAGGAGTTTCTCACGTGGCGGAAACCGTTCAAAAAGGTTCTTCAGTGGAAGCTGCCCCACGCGAAATGGTTCGCCGGCGGCCAGCTGAACGTCGCCGAAAATTGTCTCGATCGTCACCTCACCGGCGCGCGCGCGAACAAGGCCGCCATCATTTTCGAGGGCGAGCCCGGCGATGTCCGCACGATCACCTACCGTCAGCTCCACGCGGAAGTCTGCAAATTCGCCAACGGCCTCAGCGATCTTGGCCTCGTCAAGGGTGACCGCGCCGCGATCTACATGCCGATGGTGCCCGAGGCGGCCATCGCGATGCTCGCCTGCGCGCGACTCGGCGTGATCCACACCGTGATTTTCGGCGGCTTCTCCAGCGAGGCGATCAAGGACCGCGTTAACGACAGCCAAGCCAAAGTCATCATCACGGCCGACGGCGGCTGGCGGCGCGGCAAGATCGTCGAGCTAAAGCCCAACGTCGACCGCGCCCTCGCCGGCACGCCGAGTGTGCAGCACGTGATCGTGCTCAAGCGCACGGGTCACGAGATTCCCATGACGGCCGGCCGCGACCGCTGGTGGCATGATTTCGTCGCGGGCAAACCGACCGCGCACAAAGCCAAGGCGTTCGACGCCGAGAATCCTCTTTTTATTCTCTATACGAGTGGCTCGACCGGGAAACCGAAGGGCGTGCTCCACACGAGCGCCGGCTACCTCCTCGGCACGGCGATCACCTCGCATTACGTTTTCGATTTGAAGGAGTCGGACGTTTATTTTTGCACCGCCGACATCGGCTGGATCACGGGGCATAGTTACGTCGTTTACGGGCCGCTCGCGGTCGGCGCGACGGTGCTCATGTATGAAGGCGCGCCGAATCACCCGGAGCCGGATCGTTTTTGGGAAATCATCGACCGTCACCACGTCACGATTTTCTACACCGCGCCGACCGCCATCCG
>JANYBX010000287.1 GCA_025360615.1 Opitutia bacterium | reverse complement strand
AGCAAGGAAATCCTGCTCGAGCTGGCGAAGCAGGAGTCGGCGAAATAATTTTCCGGCCCGGACGATATGGCCCAGGCACGGCACAAGGCTCTGTTGATTGGCAACGCGCGCTTCGAGCGCGACCCCCACAATCTGCCCGCGCTCAAAGGCCCGCCCGAGGACCTGAAGCTGCTGGAGGCGACGTTTACCGATCCCGTCATCGGCCTGCACCAAGCGGGCGACGTGCGCACGCTGCTCGACGCGACGCGCGGCGAAGTGAGCGAGGCCATCGACGATTTTTTCAACACCGCCGCGCCCGACGACAACCTGCTGTTCTACTACTCGGGCCACGGTCGGCAGGATGCGAACAACAGCCTCTTCCTCTGCGCGCGCGATACGCGCACCGACCGGCTGCCCTCGACCGGCGTCGGCGATTTTCAGATCAACCAGATGATCGCCACCTCCCACGCCGCGCGCGTGGTGATCATCCTCGATTGCTGCCACAGCGGCAGTTTCAAGGGCGGCGAGATGTCGATGGTGCTCGCGCAGGCCAGCGGGCGTTTCCTGCTCACGAGTTGTCGCGATCAACAGCTCGCGAGTGACGCGGCCGACGCGGGCGGAGCGAGTGCGTTCACGCAGCATTTGGTCGATGCGCTCCGGCTCGGCGAAGTCGACTCGAACAAGGATGGCTACGTGACGCTCAGCGAAGTTTACCACCACATCCTTCCGAAGCTGAAGCTCGCCACAAAGCAAATCCCCCAGCTCCACCTCGACAAAACCGTGGGCGATCCCCCGCTCGTGCGCACGCGTCCGCGCACCGCGCCGCCGATGGAAGTGCAGCGCGCTGCGACGCGTCCCCCGAGTGCCGCGCGACCGATCCTTGCGGTGTCAGATACGAAGATTGAGCTCACGGGCGTGCGTCTCGGCGAGCGCCTGCCGCCGGTGGTGATCGACGTGTTCAACGAGGGCGACGGCGAACTCAACTGGACCGTGAGCACCGAGGACACCTGGCTCGAAATCGAAACCGGCAAAAAATCCTTCAAGCTAAAACTTAACCCGACTGCGCCCGGCCCGCACCGCGCCAACGTCTATGTGCGCGACGCCGGCCGCGGCGGCAGCAAGCGCATCAGCGTGTTTGCCGACGTGCTGGAGCCGGCGGACAAACCAGAGCTCTTCGTCGAGCAGACGACGGTGGATTTCGGCAAACTGCGGGTCGGAGATCGCGCGGCGCCGCAGGTCATCCGGCTCGTCAACCGCGGTCGTGGCGAGCTCCGCGTGCGGGCGCACGCGACCAACCTCGCCCTGCGCGTCACCGCCAACGACGACGTGGTCAACATCGAGCCCGATCTCGCGCGGGAAGTTTCCCTCAGCGGCGACGTGGTGATCGTGAGCGACGGCGGACGCGCGGTCGTGAAAGTGACCGGCGCGGTCGAAGCCGGCCCGGTGTTGGTCTTGAAACCGGGCAAGACCCTCGACTTCGGAACGATTCCCGCGAACGCGGGAAACTGGCTGCGGCTGACGCTGGAGAATGGCGGGACCGGGTTTTTGAAATGGGATTTTACGACCGACGGAAATTTTTTCACCGCCGCGCCCGACGGCCCGATGGCGTTGAAGGCGACGATTTCCCAGGGCACTCCCCCGGGGAGCCATCTCGGAACGATTTTGATTCGTAGCACCGGCGGCGAGGCGACGGTAAACGTGCGCGCAAAAATCGAGGAAGCCGAGCCGCCGAAACTCGACTCATTTGTCGCCGCCAACTACGCCGTGAATCTCTCGGGCTGGTGGCAAAATCCGAATGGGCGTTTGAACGTGTCCGGCAACGGCCCGGTCTTTCAATACGCCGATTACAACGCGTTCGGCATGCAGGTGGGCTCGGGCACGATGACGGTGAACGGGCCGCAGATTTTCGTGCAAGGCACGGCGATGTTCGTGCCCTACACGGGGCAATTTTTCCTGAACAACCCGGCGATGATGAGCGGCACGATCGCGTGCATGGGCGCCCAGAACCCGGTGGTTTATACGCGGTGCTGACGAGGGGGGGAGCGCGTTGACTCAACGCGCTGGTTCGGGGACGACGTTGCTCAGCGCGTTGAGGTCAACCGCTCCACCGAGAACCTATTGCACGCCGCCCATCCGGCGACGGACCCAGGGAACGAGCGCGAAGAAAATGCCAGCGATGATGAAGACCGCGATGGCCTGCTGGCCGAAGAAACTGTCGAGGTGGCTGGCGTCGCCCTCGCCGAAAGCACTGGCGAGCACGCCGGCGAATTTGTTGCCAAACGCGGCGGCCAGAAACCAGACGCCGAGCATCGCGCCCACGTATTTGGAAGGGGAAAGTTTGGTGAACGTGCTCAGGCCGACGGGGCTGAGGCAGAGTTCGCCACACGTCTGGAGGAAATAGAGGCCAATCAGCCACAGCGGGCTGACTCGGCCCTCAATGGCGAGTTTGGCGGCGGGCACCATGAGCACGAAACCGAGCGCGAGCAGCACGAGACCAATGGTGAATTTCATCGGACTGGAGGGCTGGCGGAGACCGAGCTTCGTCCAGAGTAGCGCGAAAAACGGCGCGAGAATCATCACGCAAAGCGGGTTGACCGACTGATACCACGGAGAGGGAAATTCAAAGCCGAGCACATGAGTCTCCGTAAAACGATCGGCGAACAGGCTGAGCGAAGAGCCGGCTTGCTCGAACAACGCCCAGAAAACGAAAGCACCGATGAAGAAGAAAAAAACCGCGCCGAGCCGGCGGGTTTCCGTGTCCTTTGACAGGCCGAACCAAACCATCAGTCCGATTGGAACCAGCAGAAAAATGCTCCGAAGCCACGTGAAGCCCGGGCGGTCCGACAGCCACGCGATGAACCAAACTCCGAGCGTGCCGAGCAGCACGTAGACGGGTTTTTTCCAAGCGCCGGGCGTGCGTGCCGGCGGAGCACCGACTTGTTTGAGGCCTTGGCCAAAGAGGAGAAACACCGCGAGTCCGAGCACCATGCCCACACCGGCGGCTCCGAAGGCCCAGTGCCAGGAGTGATCGGGGTTAAAGCCATGACGTTCGAGCCAAGCTTTAAACCAACTGTGTTTTGCGAGAAATCCCGTGATGATCGTGCCGAAGAACGAGCCGACATTTATGCCCATGTAAAAAATGGAGAACCCCGCATCGCGGCGCACATCGCCGGGTGGGTAGAGATGGCCCACCATGGCGCTGATGTTCGGTTTTAACAGGCCTGTGCCGATGATGACGAGGAGCAGGCCGAGGAAGAACGTCGTGTCGCTCGGGAACGCCATGCAGAAGTGTCCGCACGCGATGACGAATCCGCCAACAAGCACGGCCGCGCGCGCACCGATCAGGCTGTCGGCAATCGTGCCGCCGGGAATCGACATCATGTAGACCGACATCGTGTAGGTGCCGTAGATGAGGGCGGCTTTGGAGACCGAGAAGCCGAGCCCGCCCTGCGCCACCGCTAGCACCATGAAAAGCTGCAGCAGCGAACGCATGCCGTAGTAGGAAAAGCGCTCCCACATCTCGGCGAAGAAAAGGGTGAAGAGTGGCTTGGGGTGACCGAAGACTTGCGGGTGAAGCGGAGACGCCGGCTCGGTTTCGATCGGGACGGGATTGGGGACGGAGGGGGAACTCATTGTTATTATGCGCGAGCGTGCGCGGGGGTGAAACGACGGCAAAGCCGAAATCGGGTGGGCGGTAGG
>JANYBX010000258.1 GCA_025360615.1 Opitutia bacterium | reverse complement strand
CAACAAGGCGAGCCAGCTTTAACATTAGGTCTGGAAATCGGCGGCGCATCGCGAGTCAGCGTGATCGGGCGGGAGTGAATCTAGCCTCGATCAGCGGGCGGCGCGCAGGGCGGAGTTTTCTTCCTCAAGTTTCTTAAGGCGCTTTTCCTGCTCGATCAGGTGGAGCGTCAGCTCCTCGACCTTGGCAAGGAGCGTGGCCTGCATCTGGCCGAGGCCGACGCCTTTTTCGGAAACTTCCTGCGCCGAAGGCACGCCGGGCAGGTGCTTGTGCTCCCGGATGTGCGACTCGAGCTCGGAGAGGGGCATCGGCTTATAGCCGTCGGCAAAAACATAGTCCGACCAACCGAGCAGATCCACCACGACTTCCTGCGCGTGAATCGCGCCTTTCACCGCGAGCTTGTAGTCGTTGGGAGCGTCGGTGCCGATGCCGACGTTACCATCGCCCCGGACGACAAAATAAGGATCGTGGGCACCGGGATTTCCCGCGCTTCGGCCGTCCACGGCGAAAACGAAGCTGTCGCCGGCCCGCCAGACATTCGAGACGAGGAGGCCGTTGCTCTGGCTCGAATTGCTGTCGTTGTGGAACTGGGCCGCGTAGCTGCCCGGATTGGACCAGCTCCCGCCGGGGCCGCCGTTCGTGGAAATGACCGACAGGCTGGCGTCGGGCGTGGTGGTGCCGACGCCGACGTTGCCGCCGGGGGCAAAATAAACCCGGGCGACCGACCCGCCACTGCCAGATCGCTCGCGAAAGGCGAACCCGTTAACGGCTCCTGCACCCGTGGGGTCCTGATTAGAAAGTTCCCACCAGAATTCAGGGTTAGTCGAATAAAAGCTGACGAAGTTGCGGTTGTTGCTGACTCCCTGCTCGCCCTGAAATTTCGCCACCTGACGGCCGACGTGACCCAGGATATGGAGGGGCGCATCAGGCGACGAGGTGCCGATCCCGAGACGATCACCGGCGTTTTTCAGGGTGATATAAGGCGAGTTCCAACGAAACGGAATCAGGCGTTCGACGGATTGCTTGTTCATCGCGTCAGTCGCGTTGGTCGCGTCGGCAAGCCGGGAAATCGTGCCGGTGTTAACATCTAGGCTGCGCGCCGAGAGCCCGCTGGCGAAGATCGCGGTGTTGTCCGAGCCCGAGGCAAACGAGAGCACGGCGGTGGAGCCGCGGGTGAGGGAGAAGGCACCGGCCGAATTTGCGAAACCCCAGTTGCCCCCGCTGCTCAGCAACTTCAGGCTGCCGCCCGCGCCGGCGGTAGCGGAACCGAGCGAGAGCGACGCGGTCGCCGCGCCGCTGGTGTCGCTCTGGAGCGAGCCGGTGATGACGGCGTTGCCGGCGACTTCGAATTTCTGCGACGGAGCGGGGACGCCGATGCCGACGTTGCTTGCACCATCAACCGTGATCGCATCGAGCCCGCTCGAACCGTTGACCAAACTAAATTTTCCGCTGGCCGTCAGGCCTGCACCCAAAATCCACTGGCGGACGCCGAGCTCGTTGAACGCAGCGGAAGCCGACGGCACGCCCGTTCCGCTTCCTTCAATGGTCAATTTTTGACCCGGCGTGGCCGTGCCGATGCCGACGTTGCCCCCCGAATTAAAATAGGTCGGGTATCCCGGTGAGGCGGTGATTTGAACCTTGGAGCCGCCGTCGCGATAGAGGTTCAGCCAGCCGGCATAGACGGTGCCGTCCGTATTGGCGATCCGGACAATGTCGGAACCGCCGCCCGTGCCACCCACCATTTTGAAACCCGAGACGTTGACGGCGGTGCCGGTTGAAACCCGAATCGCGTCCTGCACAAAATTGGACGGCAGGCCGGCAATCTCGAGTTTTTGCCCAGGCGTGGGCGTGCCGATGCCGACGTTGCTGGCGAACACCGCCTGACCGCTCACATTAGCGTTGGAAAGCAGGTTGGTTACGCCTGTCACCGTGGCGCCGCCGGTCACGGCCAGATTGCCGCCCACTGCGGCGTTGTTGGTGACGACGAGGCTGCCGGTCGTGGTTTGGTTCGCGACTGTAGCGGCGTTGGTCACGGCGAGATTGCCGCCGACGCGGGTATCGCCCGCCACATCGAGCTTCATGCCAGCAGCAGGGCTGGACGTGCCGATGCCGACATTGCCCGCTGCGTCGATACGTAGCCTTTCAGCATTGCTGGTGGCGAACACCACGGGGGCATTCCTGAAATTCCAGAGCTGGATGGCATTTGGACCTCCCACCGCGCCGCTGGTGGATCCAAGCACGGCCAGATGCCCTTGCAGGGTCTCTGATTCATAAAACGCCACCCCGGAATACGACGAGGCTGTCGTGTGGGTGATTCGCTGCGCGGGCCCGTCGCCCTGAATGGTCAGCGGGTGGGATGGGGTCGGCGTGCCGATGCCGACGTTGCCATCCGCACGCACGAGGAAACGGGGGATCGTGGCGGAATCGTAGACAGTGAAGGCGCTGTTGGCGTCGCCCGAAGTGCCGAGATTCGCGACGATGCTGGGCTTAGCGGGCGCGGCTTTCAGCAAAACTCCGGTCGCCGTATAGGGGCCGAAGTCCGCCGTCGTGTAGATCGATCCGCTGGCTCCCTCGGCGACGAATCCGCCGGCCACCGTCAGCTTGGAGTTGGCGTTGGGGGTGATCGTGCCGAGGCCGACCTTGCCGGAGGAAGTAATCCGCATGGCCTCGGAACCAAACGTGGAAAACGAGAGCGCACCTCCGGCTGAATTGATGTTTAGTCCACTGGCCCCGAGCTGGCTGAGCTCGCCATAGTAGGTGCTGTCAAAGGCCAGCCGAAGGGTGCGGCCAGTCTGCGTCGTGCTCGACTCAAGGTGAAGGGCCACGGCCGGGTTCGGCGTGCCGATACCGAGGTAGCCGTTGGCGGCGAGGCGCATTTTTTCGGTGCCGGCGATGTTGAATTCGAGATCAGAGCCATCGAGCGCGAGGGGCCGGTAGGAGGAATTGGTGCGGTCGTAGGAGAGCAGGTAGGAGCCCGAGGAATAGAACGCCTCCAGTCCGGCCCCCGTGGTCGGCACCGACCGGCCCGTAATGAAAGCCGAGCCGGCGACTTCGAGCGCTGAGACGGGCTCTGAAATGCCAATGCCCGCATAGCCGTTATTGAGCACGGTAAACAGGGGCGTCGCGGTGCCGGTGGCATAGCCGCGCGTCACCTCGAATCGGGCATTCGAATCTGAATTGTTCAGATTGATGTCGATAAAATTGCTGTTCGCGTTGCGCCCCGCAGGGGGTGGCCCGGAAGTGGGCGTGGGTGTAGGCGTGGGTGTCCCGGTCGGAGGAGTTGGGGTGGGGGTTGGACTCAGCGTTGGGGTCGGAGTGGGGGCCACCGTTGGGGTTGGCGTCGCGGTCGGAACCGGAGTCGGCGTCGGAGTTGGACCCGCGGTGGGAGTAGGCGTGGGGGGTATCGGCGTCGGGGTTGGGGTCGG
>JANYBX010000245.1 GCA_025360615.1 Opitutia bacterium | reverse complement strand
ATCACATCGCCGCTGCGGCCCGACCTTGGTCCACCCCCGCCGCCGTCGCCAACCTCATCCACTCCTGGCTCTCCGTTCAGGTAAACTTTGGCGCTCCAGCTTAAAGTGTATTAGCTAGGGATGATTGGTATGATTCCTGTGAATACAGCGGCCGGCCGGAGTCCGTGAGACCGCCACGTGTGCCAAACAAGATGCGGTTTATCGTGCCGGGCCCCAGCGTTTCGTGAACGGGTAATAAATAAAAATCGGCCGGCCGACCACGTCCTTGGCGGGGACAAAACCCCAGTAGCGGCTGTCCTGACTGTTGCTGGAATTGTCGCCCATCGCGAAATATTTTCCTGGCGGCACCGTGAGCGTGTCTCCGAAGCCGAGCCGGTGGGCGTTGGTGTAGCCGGTATATTTTCCGCTGCGCTGCGCGTTCGCCTCGAAGGCATCCGAGCCGACGATCCGCTGGCCATTACGGAAAAGCTGGGGAGATTTGACCTCCAAGGTATCCCCGGGCGTGCCGACGAGCCGCTTGATGTAATAGGACACAATCTGATTGCCCCCGGTATCGGTCATGAACCGGTCGTGGATGTTCTCGGTGCGGAAGACAAACCCCTGCCCGATTTGCGGCCGGACAAAATGGTAGCTCATGCGATCCACGAGGAGCTGATCGCCTGTCATGAGATCGAAACGTAGAATCGGCTCCCCTGCCTTCGCTGTTTTTCCAAGGGGCATCCGAATGACTCGGGCCAGGCGGCCTGACTCATCGTATTTCATCTCGGTCCTTTCCAAAGCGCCGGCCTTGAAGAGCCGGTTCCACTCAGTCTGAAAGGCGCTCTGGCTGCCAAAATAGGTCTCTATCACCATTCGATCAAAATCGTGAAAATCCACGGGTAAGCGCACGGTAGCGGGCGCCCCGTCGACGAAAAACGTGTATTCGCTGAGGACCGCCGGAAACACCAGCCAGCTACGGCCGTTGCGCAGTGCGCCCGCCATCGCTCCGTTTTCGAAAAATAAGGCGGAGATTTCTCCACTGCGCGGCGCGACGACCTCCTGGCGCTGCGCTCCGAACGCAGCCAGGCGAAAAATGCGGTTCACCGTGCTCGGCGGCGCGGTGCCGGGCGGAATGTTCTCGCCGGTCATCCCGTAATACGTCGGCCACATCGAGTTCGTCGGGATCTTGAAGGGCTGCACAAAATACGTCCGGATGCCGAGGATCACGATCGCGGCGACGACGAAGAACTCGATGTTTTCGACGAGCGAGCCGCGCGGGTAAAGCGCCCCACCCGTCTCCCGCAGCACGGCCTCGGTCTCCTCGATGATGAGCTTGAGCTTCGCCGTCTCGACGCGCTGCTTCAGGGCGCTTTTAAGCGCGTTGGTTTGCTGGACGAGTTTTTCGAGCTGCGCCTTGGGCAGGACATCGCGGCGGAAACAGTAAATTTTATCGGCGAGTTCGATCCAGTTGGCCGCATTCTCGCGCATTTTCTTTTCCTGCGAATCGAAGAAACCAAACATGGGGGGAAATGCGGCTAGTTGTTTTGAAGCACCTTGATGAAGGCGTCCGGTGGGATGGAAACTTTGCCGATCTGCTTCATCTTCTTTTTGCCCTCTTTTTGTTTGTCGAGCAGCTTGCGCTTGCGGCTGATGTCACCGCCGTAGCACTTCGCGGTCACGTCTTTTCTCATCTCCTTCACGTTGTCGCGGGCAATGATTTTGCCGCCGATGGCGGCTTGGATGGCGACCTTGAACATCTGCGGCGGGATGATCTCGGCGAGTTTCTCGCAGAGATGGCGGCCTTTCGCCTCGGCTTTGGCGCGATGCACGATGCAAGCGAACGCATCGACCGGGTCGCCGTTGATCATGATGTCCATCTTCACGAGGTCGGACGCGACGTAATCACCGAGTTCGTAGTCCATCGAGCCGTAGCCGTGGGTGACGCTCTTCAACCGGTCATTGAAATCGACGAGGATTTCGTTGAGTGGGAGCACGGCGCGCAGCATCACGCGGTTCATGTCGAGCGTGTCGGTGTGCTCACAGGTGCCGCGCTTTTCCATGATGATCGAGAGCATGTCGCCCATCGAATCGTTCGGGATGATGATCGAGGCGCGGATCGTGGGCTCGCGGATTTCCAGGATCGTGCCGGGGTCGGGCATGTTGACGGGGTTGTCCACGTCGATCTCTTCGCCGCCCTGCTTCACGATGTGATAGATGACGCTGGGGTAAGTGGAGATGATCTCGACGTCGTGCTCGCGACGCACGCGTTCCTGAATGATCTCCATGTGGAGCAGGCCGAGAAATCCGCAGCGAAAGCCGAAGCCAAGCGCGAGCGAGCTTTCCGAGGAGTAAACGAAGGCGGCGTCGTTGAGCTGTAAACGCGCGAGGCCGGCCTTGAGCTTTTCGTAGTCGTCGCTCTCCAGCGGATAGAGTCCGCAGAAGACCATCGGGCGGACTTCCTTGTAGCCGGGCAACATCTCGGTGGCGGGCTTGCTCGCGATCGTGATGGTGTCGCCGGTTTTCACGTCGGCCGGAGTCTTGATGCTGGAGACGATGTAGCCTACGTCTCCGGCGTGGAGCACGGCGCATTTTTCCATCTTCGGGGTGAAGATGCCGACTTCCTTCACCTCGGCTTTTTGGCCGGTGCTCATGAGCATCATCATGTCGTTCGCCTTGATCGAACCGGAGAACACGCGGACGTAGGCGATGCAACCGCGGTAGGCGTCGTAGAGCGAATCGAACACGAGAATGCGCGTCTGCGGATAATCCGTCCAACGTGGCGATGGGACGCGCTCTACCACGGCTTCGAGAATATCAACGATGCCGATACCGGATTTGCCGCTCGCGAGAATCGCTTCCTCGGCGGGGATGGTGAGGATGTCTTCGAGCTGACGCGTGCAGAGGTCGAGATTCGCGCTCGGCAGGTCGATCTTGTTGATGACGGGAATGACTTTTAGTTTTTGCCCGAACGCGAGGTGGGCGTTGGCGACGGTCTGCGCTTCGACGCCTTGCGCGGCATCGATCAACAAGACCGCGCCTTCGCAGGCCGCGAGACTGCGCGAGACTTCGTAGGAGAAGTCCACATGGCCGGGCGTGTCCATGAGGTTGAGTTTGTAATCCTGCCCGTCCTTCGCGCGGTAAGTCATCGTGACCGGGTGTGACTTGATCGTGATACCGCGCTCTTTCTCGAGGTCCATCGAGTCGAGATGCTGCGCCGTCATCGCGCGCATCGAGACGGTGTTGGTGTGCTCGAGGAGCCGGTCGGAGAGCGTGGTCTTGCCGTGGTCGACGTGCGCGATGATGCAGAAATTACGGGTGTTTTTAGCGGACATCGGCGGCGAGATCAGGAGGTGGCCGAGAGATCGGCGTATTCAGAAAAAGTTTTGACGTTCCAGGCCTTGTCCGTGCGCCGCGCGAGCCCCGCCAGCACGCCGCCCGGCCCGAGTTCCCAGAACTCCGTCGCCCCCGCGGTGACGGACGCGCGCATGCAATCTTCCCAGAGCACGGAAGACACGACCTGTTTCACGAGCGCGGCCTTGATGGCGGCGGGATCGCTGACGACCTGGCCCGTGGTGTTGGTGAGCACGGTGAACTTCGGCGCGGCAAACGGAATCGTTTCCAAATACGCCGCGAACGCCGACCGCGCCGGCTCCATCAGACGCGAGTGGTAGGCGCCGGCGACGTTGAGCGTGATCGCCTTCTTGATGCCGCGTTCCTTGGCGGCGGCGACGGCGGCTTCGACCTTGGATTTCTCGCCGGAAATGATGATTTGGCCGGGCGCGTTAAAATTCGCCGCCTCGATGTCGAACTCGAGACACAGCTCGGTGACTTTCGCGCGTTCCTCGCCGATAATCGCCGCCATGCCGCCGGAAGTTTGCTCGCAGGCGAGCTGCATGAGCCGCCCGCGCTCGGCGACGATTTTCAAACCCGTCGCAAAATCAAACACGCCCGCCGCCGCATAGGCCGTCACTTCGCCCAAGCTCAGCCCGAGCGCGAACTTCACTTCGGGTAACTTGCCCTGTTCGCGCAACGCGGCCAGCAAGGCCAACCCGTGAACGAAGAGCGCCGGCTGGCAGACCTTGGTCTGCGTGAGTTCAGCCTCGGGCCCCTCGAAACTGATCGCGGCGAGATCCCAGCCGAGCACGCGGTTGGCTTCGGTATAAAGCGCCTTCGCCGCCGGCGAGCCATCATGGAGCGACTTGCCCATACCCACTTTTTGGGCGCCCTGTCCTGCAAATAAAAGTGCCAGTCCCATGTTTGAAACCGGCGAGACAAACGCCCGCCTCCTCGAAAACCAAGCCCTAAAAACGCTTCAGTTGCCGGAAGTATTTTTGCTCTTCGGCGGGACGCGACCGTTCCTGATTTGGCAAGGGTGCGGCCGGCGGCTCCAAGATGCTCCGCGCGCCGGTTCGGGGCGGGACGACCGGCGCCGTCGGTAGGTAGGCGATCGTTTGATTCGCGACTAATGGCGGTGCAACCGGGTTGAGCGGAGCGGCGGAAAGTGCCTCGCGTGTCTGCAAATAAGGATTCTCCGGCGGCACAAATCGTCGCTCGCCGGACGCCAGCGGCGTGGCCCATGTGGCACGACCGAAACGTTCATCCGTCTCCTTGCCCAGGCCTCCCAGGGTCCCCAACGCTGCACCCAGGGCATCTGCACTCGCATTCGTGCTGGTGAGCAACATGGAGCGATCCTGCGTCGAAATCCATCCCGACAGATATTGCGCGAGCGGATTGGGCGCGGCTTTCATCGTCGAGTCTACCGGGTTTTTCTCTTCCCCGGTTTGCACCTCGGTGGTTTGCGCGCCTTGCTGGGACGAGTGCGAACGAGGGTCCGCCGCCGTTTGTCGCATGACGCCATCGACCAGCCAGTTTTTATCGGCCTTCGCGGCCGGCGGGGCGACGCGCACGGGCTTGGGCGCGTCGGCGGGTGCGGCAAATTCCGGCGCGGTGAGATGCGTGAGCGCCACAGCCTTCGGGTCGGTCGCGGGCCGCGCGGTTTTCAACGCGTCAAACTCCTGCTTGGCCGTCGCCAGCGGGCCGGGGGCCGTTCGGTCGTCGGCCCCCGATACCATGACCGTCCACGCGAGTCCCGCGATGGCTAGAGGCTGACGGAGCTTCATGGCAGTTCGCGGCCCGCGTGGGCGGCTCGTGACTCAACTCTTGATGAAGATGCCCTTCAAGTTCATCTCCAGCGCCTGCGGATTCGGGGAGAAACGCAGCCCTTCGGCCTTACTGATCTTGCCGGCCTTGATGAGGCGATAGATGTCCTTGTTGAACGAAAAACTATTCGAGTCGGCACTGCCTTCGAGGAGGCCTTGGATTTTCTCGAACTGGCCGTCGAGGATCAGGTTTTTCACCGTGGCATCGGCGTTGAGAATTTCGTTCGTCGGCACCCGGCCGCCGCCTTCGAGCGAGGGAATCAGCTTCTGGCAGATAAAACCGCGAAGCGAACCGGCGATCTGCCGCCGTGCCAGGACTTGCTGGTCGGGCGGGAAAAATTCAAAGAGGCGCGTGAGCGACTGCGCGACGGTCGCCGCGTGCATCGTGGAGAAAACCAAATGGCCCGTCTCCGCCGCGCTGATCGCGGTCTCAAACGTTTCCCGGTCGCGCATCTCGCCGATCAAAATGATGTCGGGGTTTTGGCGGAGCACGGATTTGATCGCCATCTCGAAGCTCGGCACGTCGAGCCCGATCTCACGCTGCTGAAACAGCGAGCGGTCGTCCTGAAACGTATATTCGATCGGGTCCTCGATGGTGACGATGTGCCGGTCGTGATTCTGGTTAATCCAGTTGAGCATCGCCGCCATGGTCGAGCTCTTGCCCGAGCCGGTGGCGCCGCACACGAGCAAAATGCCATCCTTGGCCTGCGCGAGTTTCAACAGCGGCTCGACGACGAGGCCGAGGTCTTCCATCGAGGGCACGCGGCTCTTGATGTGACGCATCACGATGCTCACCAGCCCGCGCTGGTGGAAGGCATTCACGCGAAAGCGCCCGATGCTCTCGGCCGCGTAGGCGAAATCGATTTGGCCGTCCTCCTCCCATTTCTTTTTGAAAACGCGCGGCACATGCTCGTCCACGAAGGCCTGCGCCTCTGGGCAGGTGATCGGGTCCATGTCCACGGCCTTGAGGCGGCCGGAGAGGCGCACGTAGCCCGGCTTGTTGGATTTGATGACGACATCGCTCGCTCCACTGTCCACCGCGAGCTTGAGCAGATCGTTGAAAATTTCAGTAGTCAGTGTGATGTCGGCCATGGGTAAAAAAGCGTTGCGGAATCCCTAAATCGCCCTGCTTTCATCGGCAAGGCAAGTTTCCTGCCTGTAATTTCTCATGAAACTCCGTCCGCTCACTGGCGCGATCACCGCGCTCGTCACCCCTTTTCGCCATGGCCAAGTCGCTTACGACGACCTGAAGAAACTCGTCGAGTATCAGATCAAGGGCGGCATCGACGGCCTCGTGCCGGTCGGAACCACGGGCGAATCCCCGACGCTCAACCACGAGGAACACATCGAGGTGATCCGCGCGACGGTCGCCATCACGCGCGGTCGCGTGCCGGTGACCGCGGGCACCGGCTCCAACTCCACGCAGGAAGCCGTCGATTACACCCAGCTCGCGCACGCCGCCGGCGCCGATGCCATGCTCGTCGTCGCGCCCTACTATAATAAACCCGGCCCCGAGGGTCTGTTCCGCCATTTCAGCGCGGTGGCCGAGGCGACCGACCGGCCCATCATTCTCTACTCGATTCCCGGCCGCTGCGGCATCGAGATCGGCGTGCCCGTCGTCGAGCGGCTGCGCGCGAAATACGCCCACGTTCGCTGGATCAAGGAATCCGGCGGCAGCGTCGATCGCGTCGACCAGCTCAAGCAGGCCCTCGGCCGCGACATCACCGTGCTCAGCGGCGACGACTCTTTGACACTGCCCTTCATGGCGCTCGGTGCCGAAGGCGTGATCAGCGTCGCCTCGAATCTCTACGTGCGCGAAGTCAGCAAACTCGTCCGCCTTTGCCTCGCCGGCGACTACGCGAAAGCCGTGCAACTCCACCGTTCGCTCTACCCGATGTTCAAGGCGATCTTCGTCGAATCGAACCCCTCGCCCATCAAACTCGCGCTCGCCGACGCCGGCATCATCGGCTCGCCCGAAGTGCGCCTCCCTCTCTGCGAGATGAACGCGGCAAACATTTCAATGCTGCGCAAGGTCCTCGCGCCGCTGGGCCGCTAGTGCGTCTGCGATTCCCTCGCGCAACATGCCAACAAAAATTCTTCTCAACGGCTCCAACGGTCGCATGGGCCAGGCCATCGCCGCCGCCGCGCCCGACCTTGGCCTGATCCTCTCGGGCGCGATCGATGTCGGCGAAAACGCCGCCGCGCACATCGACGCCTGCGATGTCATCATCGACTTCAGCTCGCATCGCGCGACGCACGCGTTGCTCGAGCTCGCCGTCGCCCGGCGCAAGCCCGTCGTGATTGGCACCACCGGCCACAGCGCCGGCGAGAAAACCCACCTGCTCACGCTCGCCGCAAAAGTGCCCTGTGTGTGGGCCGGTAATTTTTCCGTGGGCGTTAACCTCCTCTTCGCTCTCACCCGTCGCGCCGCCAGCGTGCTTGGTGCCGACTATGACGCCGAGGTGATCGAGATGCACCACCGTTTCAAAAAAGACGCGCCGAGCGGCACCGCCGCGCGTCTGCTCGAAATCATTCTCGAAGAGCGCAAGCTCACCGCCGCCGCCCTGCGCCACGGGCGCGAAGGTATCACCGGTGAGCGCACGTCCACCGAGGTCGGCATCCACGCGCTGCGTGGCGGCGATGTCGTCGGTGACCACACCGTGATGTTTGCCGCGCTCGGCGAACGCATCGAGCTCACGCACAAAGCCAGCGACCGCGCGATTTTCGCCCGCGGTGCCCTGCGCGCCGCGCAGTGGGTCACCGCGCAGCCCGCCGGCGTTTACGACATGCAGGATGTGCTCGGCTTGAAGTAGCACGGAAGTAGCGAGCATCGGATCGGGTGGCGCGTAGCGAGCATATGACTCGCTGAATATCTACTCGCTACTCGCTACCCGCTACCCGCTACTTTCCGCCCCATGATCACCTCGATCCAAGGCTTGCTCACCGCCGCCACGCCGCTCCACGCCACGATCGAGCTCAACGGCTTTGGCTACGAGGTGAACATTCCCGTCACCACCGCCGAGAAACTCCCCGCCGTCGGTGCCACGGTGAAGTTGCACACGCACGTCATCTATCGCGAAGACGCGCAAACGCTCTACGGCTTTGCCACCACGGGAGACCGGGATTTTTTCCGCCTGATGATCGACCACGTTACCGGCGTCGGCCCCAAGGGCGCGCTCGGTATCATGAGCCGCCTTTCGGTCACTCTCCTCGAAAGCGCGATCCGCAGCGGCGATGTTGCCACCCTCGCGAAGTGTCCCGGCATCGGCAAGAAAACCGCCGAGCGACTCGTGGTTGAGTTGAAAGCAAAAGTCGGGGCGGGCGCGATCAGCGGGACCGTCGGCACGGCAAGCCCCGCCGGCACGCCCTCCGCCGGCCACGCTCATCAGGACGCCGTCGCGGCCTTAATCGCGCTCGGCTACAAAGCTCCTGATGCCGATGCGGCCGTCCGCCAAGCCTCGCTCGCGCTCGGGGCCAAGGCGACAACCGAGACGCTCATCAAGAAAGCTCTGAGCTAAAAGCTCAGCACCAAGCCGTGGCGCGCGTTGACCCAACGCGCTGATCGGCCCGCGCCCACGAAAGGCGCGTTGCGGTCAACGCGCGCCAGCCTTGCCGCCTCCACCGGACTTACCGTTGAAACTGAAACGCCGTCATCTCCACCTGCGCCTGAATCGGCTGGTGGCTGAGGAACGTGCGGCTATCGCGGGCATCGGCCGGTTTCACTTCGAAAACGAGATCCTCGACCGGCACGTGCATGGCCGGCGAAACTTGCACCGTCTTCATCCAGTCAAAACGCGCATCGGCCGTGGTTAAAATCTCCGAGGCGCGCGGAGCGTTCCCGTTGAGCGCCAAAACCGGCACGGTAAACGCGGATTTGAGTTCGTTGTTGCGCGGAGTCACCGAGATCGTGCGGGCGATCATCCGCTGCTGCGGCATTTCGGTTTTCACCGGCTGCACGCTTGCGACGGATTCTCCCGACGGTCCTGCGGCGCGATCCACTCCTGGCTCGATCCGGTTGCGCATCACCCACACCAGCGCCACACACGCAGCGGCGGCGAATAAGCCCGTGGCGTAGGTGCCGAAACCCCACACGCGACGCGGCTCCCGCTCAAAAGCCACGACGTTGCGCTGGTCGGCTTCGACTGCCGGCTCGGCGTGCCGGGCCAGCAGCACGCACGCCTTCTGCATCCGGCAATACTCTTCGTAAACTCTACGGCGCTGCACATTGCCCTGCACCTCGGCTTCGAGTCGCGCGGCATCGGCCGGGCTGATCTCGTGATCGAGGTAGAGGTTGATGAGTTCGATAAATTCGGGGTCTTTCATTATTTGAAGTCTTCTCCTAGTTTGGATTTGAGGCTGTCACGCGCGCGGGCGATGCGGCTTTTCACCGTGCCGACGGAGATTTTCAAAATCTCGGCGATCTCCTCATAGGACATGTTTTTCACGTTTCGGAGCGTTAAAATTTCGCGATGTTTCGCACTGAGGCGTTCCATGCCCTTGCCGATGCGGGCGACAAACTCCGCCGTGACGGTGATGTCGTCCGGGGATTCGACCTCGGCGGGAATGATGTCGGCGAGGGTCATGTCGTTTTCCGCGCTCACGGGAGCATCGAAGGAGACGGATTTGTCCCGCTTGCGCCGCCACCAATACCAATAGCGGTTCCGCGCGAGATTGGTGGCGATCTGATAGAGCCAGGTCGAAAAAGCCGACTCGCCGCGGAAATTCACGAGGCCGCGGTGCGCGCGAATAAACGCGTCCTGCGTCACCTCCTCGGCGTCCTGCTGGTTGCGGAGGAGTTGATGCACCATCGAGTAGATGCGATCCCAGTAGCGGGTCACCATTTCATCAAACGCAGCCTGATCGCCGCCCTTGAAGCGGTTGACGAGCGCGTGATCGAGGGCCACTTCGTGAGCTTTGGTTGACATACGGTCAGCTTCGCTCAGATGGGCGTATTTTTGGATTGTTCCCAAGTTTTTGTGAAAGTCAGTCGGTGGATAGGGCTGACGCCACCGCCGGTCAACCGTCGCGCGACGAACGTGGGAAAAAATTCTTGCCATGCGCCGGGCACGAAATGCACTTTTGACCTTTCCACGGGTTCGGGTTGGTAGCTCAATGGTAGAGCAGCATCCTTTTAAGTTGTTGGTTCCGGGTTCGAATCCCGGCCAACCCACCACCCGCGGACGAGCTGCCTACGCCTCCACAACGCAGATTTACCTCCCTCATGAAGCGACTCGTCATCATCGAAGATCAGACTGCCATCCGCGAAATGCTCGTGGAAATCCTCCGCCTCGATAGCAATTACGAACTCGTCGGTGAAGCCGGTGACGGTCAGGCCGCCGTGCAACTCATCCTCGATTCCAAGCCCGATGTGATCGTGCTCGATGCCAAGCTCCCGGGCCTCAACGGCGTGGACATCCTCCGCCGCGTCTCAAAAAAGCTTCCCCAGTCCCGCGTCCTCGTCTTCTCCGGCCACGAAAACCCCGTGCTCGTGCGCGACATGCTTGAAGCCGGCGCCCACGGCTTCGTCGAAAAGACCGCCGGCCTCTTCGAATTCAAAAAAGGTCTGGAGACCGTCGCCAACGGCGGCACCTATTTCGGCCCCGCCGTCGCCAGTCTCCTGCGCAACGTCGTCGCCAATCCCTCCGCCAGCAGCGCCCCGGATTTCCTGACTGATCGCGAACGCGAAATTCTCCAGCTCGTCGCCGAGAGCCACAGCACCCGCGAGATCGCCGAAAAACTCGGCATCAGCGTGAAGACCGTGGACAACCACCGCACGAACCTCATGCGGAAACTCAACCTCCACGACGTCGCGAGCCTCACCCGCTACGCGCTCGAAGTCGGCATCATCACGCCGAAAAAAACGGTCTGAAAACAAAACCCTTGCCGCGCCAAAAAGCTTGGCCCAATGGTTTCCGACACGCCTCTCCCCATCGATCTTCCATGAAACTCGTCTCGAAGTCTTTCCTTCTCGTCACTCTCAGCGCTGCCGCGCTTTTCACCGGCTGCACCAAAAAACCCGTTCGGCCGGATCCGAGCTCGACCCTGATTGGCCCGAATACCGGCGGTAACATCAATCCCCTCGACGTTTCAACCGCTCCTGATCCGAATTCCGGTCTTCAGCAGCGTGATCCGAACATCATCGAGACGGATGACATGATCAAAGGCCTTCTTGGCGCCGTGTATTTCGATTTCGACAAGTCCTCCATCGCCGCCTCCGAGCGCCCGAAGCTCGATGCCGCCAAGGAATACCTCGCGAAGAACCCGCAACACCGCCTCCTCCTCGAAGGCCACGCCGACTGGCGCGGCACGTCCGAATACAACCTCGGCCTCGGCGACCGCCGCGCCAATGCCGCCAAGAAATATCTCGCCACCGCTGGCGTCGCCGCCGCCAAGCTGGAATCCAACTCCAAGGGCAGCGAAGAATCCAAGAAAGGCGGCGCCGACGAAGACATGAAGAAGGATCGCCGCGTCGAAATCATCGTCCTCAAGAAAT
>JANYBX010000191.1 GCA_025360615.1 Opitutia bacterium | reverse complement strand
TGGGGCGATTATCATGCGATGGAACTGGCGCTGCTGATCCAGCGATTGGGCGAGGGGAAGTGCTATACGTTTTTCTGAGGGTAGGGGCGGTTATCCTTAACCGGCCTCGTTGGTCTTGAGCCAAACCCAGGGCGGTTAGGGATAACCGCCCCTACCTTCAGAAACTCAGTCTCGCGCCGAAGGTGACGCCGCGGCCGGGGAGCGGGGCGATGTCTTTGAGGAACGAGGTCGAGAGGCGGGCGGTGGCGTTGGTGAGATTGTCTCCGCGGACGAAGAGTTCGAGGCCGAGGCGCGGGGCACGGACGGCGTCGATGCGGTAGCTGGCGTGCGCGCCGACGAGCGTGTAGCCGGCGGTTTTGGTTTCCTCGGAGGTGAAACGCGTTTGCCGGAAGGCGTGGCGAGCCTCGGTGCCGAGCGACCAGCGGCCTGGCTCAAAGGTGAGGCTGGCGCCGATACGGGCGGGCGGGATGCGCGGGAGCGGTTGCTCGTCGGTCGTCTGCCCGGCGTGGACGCTGTCGGCGAAGAGGGAGAAGTGCAGGCGTTGCTCGGGATGATCGATGAGATGAAACTGCACCTCGGCCTCGGCCCCGTAGAAGAGCGCGTCCTTGGCGATGAATTGGTAGATGGGCAAAAAATCGGCGGCGGGCGGCACGGGATAGGGGAGGAATGCGCGGGTGGCGGCGTCGAAGTAGCGCTTGGGATCGCGTTGCTCGAAGACGAAATGAGCGAAGCGATTGGCGAAGATGCCGATGGAGCTGGTGACGAAGCCGGCGCGTTTGCGGAGGGTGAACTCAAGGCCGAGGGACGTCTCCTCGCCGAGGCCGGAGGTGCCGATTTCATAGGCACCGGTGCCGCCGTGAGGGCCGTGGGAAAATGTTTCCTGAGCGACGGGGAGGCGTTGGGAATAAGTGGCGGAGAGGCCCACGGAATAATCCTTCGCCGGATAGTAGACGCTGCCGGCGGAGAAGCTCAGGCCGTGGTCGGTGCGTTTCTCGCCGGTGCGAGCGGCGTAGCCGGGATAGGCGGGCAGGAGCGGGTCGACGGGGCCGAGCTTGATGCGCTGAAGTTCGTAGCGACCGCCGAACTGGAGCAGGAGATCGGGAGCGAGCCGAAGAGATTCCACGGCGAACAACGCGTGACTTGAAGTGAGCGTGGGAGGCGTGACGACTTCCTCGCCCACGGCGGAAAAATCGCTGCGCGAAGTTTGGAGGCCGACCGTGCCGGTGAGTTCGCCGATGTCCTGTTGGACGAGTTCGAGTCGGCCTTCGCAGGCTTTGTTTCTGAACGTGGTGTTGGCCCGGTCGGTGGTCGTGTCGACCTCGGCGTGGGTGTAGTCGGCGAGGCCAAAGCGGGCTTTCGCGGCTTGGAAGATGGCGAACGACCGGCTGATCTCGCTGCGGAAATCGACGCGGCGTTGTCTCAGGTCGATGACGATGGGTTCGCCGACGGGCACGCCGTAAACGGTATCGTATTCGCTGACGGCGAGGCCGGTGTGGCCGCCGCCCCAAAAATAAGTGCCTCCGACGGAGCCGCTCTTGGTCGAGATGGCACTGTTGGCGAGCGTGCCGTAGTGGGCGGGATTCGCGGGATCGGCGTAGCCGGGGATGGCGACATCGTCGGTCTCGGTGCGGAGGCCGTTGAGCTGGAGCGCGAAGGTTTTGTCGCCGCCGGTGACCGCGAAGAGGCCGGTGCGCTCGCGGGCGGCGGAATCGAAGCGGACTTCCGCGCGGCCCGTGAGGGAGTGGGCCGGGGCGGCGGAAGGGATGCGGTTGTCGATGACGTTGACCACGCCGCCGACGGCGGAGCTGCCGTAAAGAAGCGTGGCGGGACCGCGCAGGACTTCGATGCGGTCGACGAGGAGCGGCTCAATGCTGACGTTGTGGTCGGGGCTGACGTTGGAGGCGTCGAGTGAGCCGACGCCGTTGTCGAGCATGCGCACGCGATCGCCGCCGAGGCCGCGGATGATCGGGCGGCTCGCGCCGGGCCCGAAGGAGGTGGAGCTGATGCCGGGCGTGGCGGCGAGGGTTTCGCCGAGGGTGGCGGCGGCGCGGCGACGGAGTTCGTCGCCGGCGAGGATGGAGGTGCCTTGCGCGAGATCGAAGGCGGTTTTGCCCTCGAGGCCGGCGCTCACGACGAAGGAGTCGAGGTGGAGAATTTTTTCGCTCCCGGGCGGAGCGACGCGAGAGGATTGCGCGCGGGCGAGGCTCGCGGTGCAGAGGAGGAAAATAGAAAAATGGCGGAATGAGGACATGACGGTGCTGAGATTGAGGGAGGGACGGAGACGGGCGCGGGCGCGCATGGGTGCGCGAAACGCGGGAGGCAGACGGCGCGACCAGATGGATCGGGCGTAGGAAGCAGACGGATAATCTCAGCTAACGGGCGGGCCGCGTTCCGGTTGGCGGAGATAGCGGGCGGGCACTAAAAAAATCTCGATGGCGGCGGGCAGCGCGGCGCGTTGCCAGACGGCGGCGGGCGGCGTAATCGCGACTTGGTCGAGGGCGAGCGAGACGCCGTTCGCGAAAAGCACGACGGCGCAACCGTCGTCATCGTCGTCGACCGTGTCGTTGTGCAGCCAGTGGTGCAGCGCGGGGCTGACAGCGAGCGCGGCGAGCAGTAACACGAGCGCGGCCGCACCGGTCGCGAGGAAGCGGCGGAGGCGCAGGGCGGGTGCGGTGCTGGGGGAAAGAAAGGACACGATGGCGGCGGGAAGGTCGCGATTATGGCAGAGTCGTCAAGGGGCGGCGCGCGCATGGGGTGCGCGGTGCAAAAAAGCCGATCGGAGACCGGCTCTACTTTTTTTCCGGGGGCGCGACGAGCAGGCGCACGTCGAAGAGCCACCATTCGCCGGAGCGGCGCTCGATGCGGCCAAGGAATTCGCGGCCGGGTGGGAGCGCGGCGAGCACGGAGGGCGTGGCGCGAAAGGTGTCAATGCCGGCCGCGAGGAGGCCGGGAAACTCAGGATGGTTGACGGTGACTTGGGTCTTGGAAGAAGTCGTGGCGACGGTGCCGCGAATGGAAAAACCGACGAGTTGCGCGGGCGCGGGGGCGCAGTGGCAATTGTCGGCCGAGGCGGCGAGCAGCTCGGATTCGGGCACGGTGACGAGGAGCGTGTGCATGCCGGTCTGGCCGGTGTAGGCGACGAGGAGCTGCGCAGTGAGGTTGTCGCCGGAGAAATCGCGCACGAGAACCGCGCGCGGAAATCCGGTGGGCTGAGTGGCGGAGGCCGAGGACAGGAGCACGGGTTCGTCGAGGGAAAATTCCGGGGAGGCGCGGCGCAGCCAGAGGCCGGCGGGTTGGGCCTTCGGATCGGTGGACGGAGTTTCGAGCCAGGTGACGAGGGCGGCGCCGTCGTGGAGCAGCACGGTGTCGGAGTGGCCGGCGGGGTGGCCATTGTCCACGACGAGCGGCAGGAGGAAACGGGCGCCGGCGTCGGGCGAAGTGGAGAGCAACACGCGTGGCTGATTATCGGCCGCGGTGAACCAGGTGGCGGCGACGCGGCCGCCATCGGAGGCGAGGCGCGGGCCGTTCACCGGACAACCGGCGACGTGCCAGAGGTCGTGGTTGAGCACGCGAGTTTCCGACCAGCCTTGCGCGGTGAAGCGCGCGACGTGGATGTCGCGGGTTTCGTCGGTCGTGCGTCCGCGATAGGTGAGGAGTGCGGTGCCGTCGGGAAACGCGGTGAGCGCGAGCGAGCAGCAGTCGCACACGAGCGAATCGATGAGCACATCGGGCGCGGCAGGCGCGAGGGCGGCGGTGGATTTGAAATCGAGGATGCGCGCGTAGAGGCGCGTGGCGCGGGTCGTCTTCGTGGTCGCGCGGGCATCGAGCCAGGCGGCGAGCACGCGGCCGTCGGCGAGCGTGGTGAGGGCGGCGAATTCGTTGGCGGTGGTTTCGCGCGAGAGCGGCTCGGGTGAACTCCACGTGACGCCGGCATCGGTGGACGTGCTGAAGACCACGTGATGAGCATCGTCGAGGTTGACCGGCCACGCGGCGGTGAGCCGGCCGGTGGCGCCGATCGTGAGGAGGGGAGTTTCCGCGGCGCTGACGACGAGTTGCGGGCCACCGGCGATGAGGTGGGACGAGCTCCAGCGATTCGCGGCGGCATCGAAGGCGGCGCAGCGCAGCGTGGTGCCTTGGGCGGCGGGCTCGAGCCACGTGAGCCAGACGGTGCCATCGGGGGCGGTGGTGAGGGACGGGCTTCGGGCGCCGGGGGCGGCGGGTGAGGCGAGGGTGTCGATTTGCGGGGAAGGCGGGGCTTCGGCCGCGCGAGTGGCGGCACAGCAAACAAGAAGGGCGATCGCGAGAAACTTCATGAGGAGAACGTGAGGTATTGTGCGCCCCCGCGCAACGCCCGCCGTTCAGCCTTTCAATTCGTAGCGGGGACTCGCTGAGGTTTTGAACAACTCGGCGGGGCGGCCGCGCGCGGTGACTTGGCCGCGCGTGAGGACGACCACGTCGTCGCAGAGCGCGACGACTTCGTCGGGCGAGTGCGTTACATAGAGCATCGGGATCGCGAACTCGTCGCGGACGCGCGCGAGATAGGGAAGGAGGCGCTCGCGCAGGGGCGCGTCGAGGCTGGCGAGGGGTTCGTCGAGGAGCAGGAGCCGGGGCGCGGCGAGCAGGGCGCGACCGAGGGCGACGCGTTGTTTTTCGCCGCCGGAGAGCGTGCCGATGGCGCGGTCCGCGAGCGGGGCGATTTCCAAGACCTCAGTGACGTGGGCGAAGGTGAGACCGGTGGGACGCGACGGGTTGGCGTGGAAACCGTAGAGCAGATTTTTGCGGACGGAGAGGTGCGGGAATAGCGCGCCTTCCTGCGGCACATAGCCGATGGCGCGCCGCTCGGGCGCGATCCAGCTGCGCGCGAGGGCATCGGTCAGCACGGTGCCGCCGACGCGCACGGTGCCGGCGGCGGGCCGGCGCAGGCCGGCGATGATTTCGAGGAGCGAAGTTTTGCCCGAGCCGGAAGCGCC
>JANYBX010000185.1 GCA_025360615.1 Opitutia bacterium | reverse complement strand
GAGTCCGCCGCCGCCACGCCTTCGCCCGCCAAGTTTGGCGACTACCTCGAACTCACGAAGCCGCGGCTCAGCCTGCTCTCCGTGCTCACTGCACTCGTCGGCTATCTCGCCGCCCGGCCGCCCCACGACACGCTGCGGCTCATCCTCGTTTCCCTCGGCACGTCCCTCGCCGCCGGCGGTGTCGCCACGCTCAACCAGTGGATGGAAAGCGACACCGATGCGCGCATGAAGCGCACCGCCGACCGGCCGATTCCCACCGGAAAAATTCCCACCGGCTCCGCCTTCGTGCTCGGCTGGGTGATGTGCGTGGCGTCGCTTTTTTTATTCGTTACATGCGTCAACCTCCTCGCCGCGCTCTTCACCCTCCTCACCATCGTCGCCTACCTCGGCTGGTATACGCCCGCGAAACGCTGGTCGCGCTGGAGCACCGAGATCGGCGCCATCGCCGGCGCGTTTCCCCCGCTCATCGGCTGGACCGCTGCCGAAGGCCGCGTGACTGCGCTTGGCAGCATTCTCTTCGGCATCCTGTTTTTCTGGCAAATCCCGCATTTCATGGCGATCGCGTGGACGCATCGCCGCGACTACTCCGCCGTGCATTTCCCCATGCTGCCCGTGCGTGACGAGAAAGGCGGCTGGGTCGCCGCGTGGTCGCTCATCACCACCCTCGCTCTCGTCGCCGTCAGCCTGCTGCCGTGGCTGCTCGGCCTCGCCACGGCCTGGTCTGGCGGCGTCGCGCTCGCCGGCGGCGCGTGGTTCCTCTGGCGCGCGATGGTTTTTCTCCACGCCGACGGCCGCGACCGAGCCGCGCGCAAACTCTTCCTCTGCTCCATCGCCTACCTGCCGCTCGTCCTCGGCGCGCTCGTGGCCGACCGGATGATTCATTTCTAAAACGCTGCTCGTTCGCCATGACCGTCTCCGACATCCCGGCGCTCAACGCCTCACTGAACGCCCTCGCCACCGTCCTCATCTCCATCGGCTTTGTCCTCATCAAGACCGGCCGCAAGGAAGCCCACCGCAAAGTCATGACCGCCGCCATGGTCGTCTCCGCGATTTTTCTCGTCGGGTATGTCACACACAAGATTCTCATCCGCGGCGTGCACACTCCCTTCGGCGGCGAAGGATTTATCCGCGGCGTTTACTACACGATGCTGATCTCGCACATCATCCTCGCGATCAGCGTCGCCTACCTCGTGCCGCGCACGTTTCTCTTCGCGATCAAGGGCGATTTCGTCCGCCACCAAGCGTGGGCGCGGATCACGTTTCCCATCTGGTATTACGTCAGCGTCACCGGCGTGCTCGTGTATTTTTTCCTCTACCAGTGGTGGACCGCCGCGCGCTAACCCCGCCGAATTTTTCCGGTCCCCCGACCTGAATCGCGGTCTTCCATTTGGCACCGGCTTACCCTACCTTGCGGCCATGAACCCGCTCCTTTCTCGCATCACCGTCGAACCCGACAAATGTGGCGGACGGCCTTGCATCCGCGGCTATCGCTTAAGGGTGACCGACGTTTTGGAACTGCTGGCCCACGGCGCAAGCTGGCCGGAGATTTTAACTGACTACCCGTTCCTTGAGGCCGACGACATCCGGGCCTGCCTGGAGTTTGCCGCCGCGCAAAACGACCACGTGGTTCTGCGTGCGTCGTGAGCAGGTTTCTCGTCGATAACCAGCTACCGGCCGCACTCGCCCGCTGGATCGAAGCTCAGGGATTTCAAGCCGAGCACGTGCTCACCGTGGATTTAGCCAAGTCTCCCGACTATGCGATCTGGAAACAAGCCGCGACCTTGAGTGCAGTCATTATTTCCAAGGACAAAGACTTCGCGCAGCTAACCTTGGTTCGACCCGAGCTGGTCGCCGTCGTGTGGTTGCGCTTTGGCAACTGCCGCACCGCCGTATTGCTCTCGAACATGGCGCTCGTATGGCCCGAAATTATTCGCCAACTCGATGGCGGGGCCCGGCTCATCGAAGTGCAATAGCGCCAGCTCCCGCACTAACCCCGCCGCCATCTCGCCGGCACCAGAGAGATCCCCAGCCGCGTCAGCGCCGCGTCGGCGAGGAGCAACCCCGCCAGCGCCATCAGCAACCAGCCGCGCACCGCGCGCCACGCGACCGGGCGCGGCGCCTGCCACACTTCCGCGAGATTCAGCCGTTCCTGTCCGCCGCTGCGCGCGCTCAGCGACTGCAACTCCGCCAGCCGCGCGCGATCGAAAGACCACTCCGCCGAGCCCGCCACCGTGATCGGCCCAAAAGACATCGCCGTCGGGCCGATTTTCACCGCACCACGCGCGATTTTTCCCGGCCGCAACGACACCGTCGTCCGAAACCGGCCCGGCTCGATCTTCTCCCACACCAGCGCGCGCTGCGCGATCACCGACGAGGCCCCGCCGTTCTCCGCCAACATCGCCGTCGGCGGCGTCGCCGCGATCCGCGCCTGCCAGTTCTCATCGTAGAGCAATTCCAACGTGAGCTGTTCCCCATCGACATCCGTGCGCAGCGCCATCCCCGGCGGCGCATCGTCACCCGCCAGCCAGCGCGAGAGCGTCTGCACGAAATCCCCGTAGCCCGCCCACGCGCGCACCTTTTCCGAATTCGGCCCGCCCAACGGAAACGAAACCGTCGCCGCCCGGCCCGCCCCGCGCTGCCACGTCGCCACCAGCGGCGCCGCAAACTCATCCACCGCGATCAACGACGCCGTCGCCCCCGGCCGCAGGTAGCTCAAATTATAACCATCCACCGTCGGCAGCCAGTTCGGCGTGCGCGCGCCGATCTCCGCCCAGCCAGGCGTGCCCTTCGTCTCCGTCGGTTCCTTAATAAACGCCGAGCGCGCGATCGACACCGTCTCCTGGGCGAACAGCGCCGGCAGCTCCGCCGGGTCCGCGCTGAAAAACAACCGCCCACCTCCGCGCTTCGCCACCTCCTCCAAGATATCCGCATCGCGATCCGTCGCGTTGCCGAGCCCGATCACGCTGACCGTCACGCCGTCCTTGCGAATCCCGTCGATCACCGCCTCGTAGCCCGCGACCTGCTGGCGGGAGTCGTTTGCGTCCGCAAAAAGAATGATGTGTCGCGTGCCACTCGTCGCCTTTTTCAATTCGTCCCACCCCGCCTGCAAGCCCACCGGCACCACGATGCCGCCGCCCGAACTCGCCACGCGCCGCACCGACTCCGTGATGTGATTCCGGTTCGGCCCGACCTGCGCGAGCCCCACCACTTCATGCGCCTGCGTGTCCACCGCGAAGATCGCCACCGCGTCGAGATCACCCAGCAGCTCCACCGCGCGCGCCGCACCGGAGTCCGCGAGATCCATCTTCGTCAGCCCCGGCCCCGCACTCGCCGCCATCGAGCCCGAGCGATCCATCACTATCGCCATCGCCGTCGCAAATTTCCGCTGCTCCTTTCGCAACTCCATCGACACCGGCAGCAGCTCGTCGATCGGCGACGCGAAATATCCGCCCGAGCCAAAACTGTTTTCTCCGCCCGCCATGAGCAACCCGCCGCCCTGCTCGCGCACGAAGAAATCCAGCGCGCCCAGAAACTCCCGCGACAGTTTGTTCGCCGCCACGTTATTAATCACCACCGCCCGCGCCCCCGTCAGGCGCGCCGCCGTGAGCGTGCCCGGATCGGTCACGCGATCCACCGTCAACCCCTGCGCCCCGAGCAGCGTCGCCAGCGGATCGTCGGGATAATTCGTCACGAGCACCACGCGCGGTCCGCCGGCAATTTCGCACCACGCCTCGGCGGAATTATTTTCTGGATGCGCGTCCTCCACCGGTTTCACCCGCGCCTCATAGCGCACCGCGCCCCCACCCGTCAGCCGGTCGGTCAATCGCACGCGCGCCACGCCGCCGCGCGCCGTGGCCGTGCCGCTCGCCGCCACTTTGCCGCCACGCGTCACCTCCCATGGCACCGCCCCATCGCCCGGCCCGCTGATCGCAAACTCCACCAGAAACGACTCGCCCGACAACACCCGCGCCGGCACCGCCAGCGCGCTCACGCGCCAGTCCGGCGCGACCGGCTCCGTGAGCAGCCGAAAATCCAGCGGCACCCGGCTGCGCAACACCGCCTCCGTCGCCGTGCCGAACGGCTCCGTCGCAAACCCATCCGTGAGCACGAGCATCCGCGCCGCGCGCCCTGCCGGCATTTGCGCCAGCGTGTATTCCAGCGCCGCGCCGATCTTCGTCTGGTGCAGAGCGCCTTCGAAAACCGGATCGCCGCGCTCCCGTCGCACCGCCTCGCCCGCGAAATCCACATACATCACCCGGTCCTCGCGTCCTCGCGCCTTCTCCAAAATCCCCTCGATCTCGTGTCCCTGCTGACCCATCGCCGCCGCTGCTGAGTCCGAGCGGTCCGCGAGCACCCACAGGTCGAGTCCCGCGCTCGCCAGCCGCACGCGCGGCTCCGCCAGCGCGAGCACGAGGCCGGTCAACAGGAGCGCGCGCAACGGCTCGTGCAGCCGCAATCCGCGCCACCGCCACGCGACCGCGATCAGCGCCGGCAACAGAAAAAACCACTCGGGTGCGCCGAAGTTCATGCCCGCGCTCCTTTCGCGACCCTCGCGCCGCCACCCCTCTCCCACCAGCTCCCCAGCAGCGCCGCGCCCAGCACCAGCAGCCACAGCGGCGCCCACGGATCGGCGCGCGTGTTGCGCTCGATCGCCGCCTGGCGTTCGCCGGGTAATTCAACGTTAAACGATTCCGCGCTGCGAAAATCCCCCTGCCGCGCGTCGGCAAACTGCGCCGCGCCGCGCACCAGCGTTTCCTCCCCCGCGCGCAGCGTGAAAAAGCCCCCGCGCGCCGGCGCGCGCAACACCCGCTTCTCCTCCGGCGCCAGCACCCGCGTCTCCACCGGTGCATTCGCGCCCACCGGGCGAAATTCCACCGTGATCGCTTCCTCCGCCGCCACGCCTGCGAGCGCGACAAGGCCGCCGGCATCGAAATTCGCCGCAAACGGCGCGCGCTGCGCATCGCGTTCCGTTTCCAAAAACCGCCGCACCAGCAGCACCGTCGAGGGCAGTCGCGACGCATTCGACGTATCCCAGTCAAACGCGAGCAAGAGCTGCCGTTTGCCCGCGAGCGACGAATGGAGAAACGCGAGCGGCCACCGCCCTTGCCACAACAGCGGCCCATCGCCGGGTTTCGGCACATAGCCATACGGGCCGGTGCCGAACCAGCCCTGCCAGTTCAGCCCCGCCACGAGCGCATCGCGATCCGGCGTCACCGGTTCGCTCGACAGCGCCGCCTGCTCGCGCTTGTCCGCCGGCGGCCAGAAAATTCCCCCGCGCCGCTCCGCCGCCACGTCGTCGTGCCCCGCTCGCACGAAACGCAACGCCGTCGCCGCCGGCACATCCGCGAGCCGCACGCCTTCGATTTCGCGCGCGAGTTTGCGGAAAAATTCCGCCGCCGCGTCCGTCCCCTCGACCTGCACAAGGAGCGGCTTCGGCACCGGCCGCACGAGCGGCAACCGGTCGTCCGTGGGAAACTCGTCGCCTTCGAGCACGACCGTGAGCGCCTCCACGCCCTCGGGGAAACGCCCGCTAATTTCACTCAACGCTCCCGGCGCCAGTTCCACGTTTTGCTCCGCCGAATTCACCGCGCCGCCCGCACCCGCCACCTCGACATGCCAGGCGCGATGCTGGGGCGTGGCCGCGTGATTTTGCACCAGCGCGCGCCAGGCGTGGCCCACCGCCGGCGCTTCCTCGCGCGCCACGCTCGCGCCGGCGAAGCCCACGTTGTCGAGCGGGTGCCCGACTCCTACCGCGCGCTGCCCCGCGGGAAATTTCCCGCGCGCATCCGTGATGAGCAGCGTGCGACCCGCCGCGCTCGCCAGCCCTTGCGCGAGCCGCAACGCCGGCCCGAGATCGTGCAGGCCGAGCTGCGGCTGCCACCGCGCGAGTGCCGCCGAGGCCGAGGCGCGTTCGCCTCCGCGATAGAGCGGCGGCTGGCGCACATCAGTTGTCATCACGACCCACGTCGTGCGCGCGGCGAGCCCCGCCGCCGCGTCGAATTCCTGCTCCGCCGCCGCGAGGGCCGGCGCGCGAAACGCCGCCATCGACGCCGAGTCGTCGAGCACGAGCACCACCGTCTGCGCCGATTCCGCGCGCACCCAGCGCGGCTCCGCCAGCAGCCACGCCAGCACGAGGATGGCGAGCAGTTGCAACCACAGCGTGCGCGACGCGCGCAGTTGTTCCCACGTGCGGCCGCGCGTGCTGTCCGGCGCGAGTTTCTCGATGAGAAACCACGTGCTCGTGAGCACGACGCGCGAGCGTTGCTGCAAAAAATGAATCGCCAGAATCGCCGGCACGCCGAGCAGCGCCCACAGCCCGGCGGGATTGGAAAACAGCGGGAGCATCAGAAGGTAGGGCGCGTTATCCCTAACGCGCCGGTTACGTTCCGCGTTACTGAAAAGCCACGTCGCAGCGGCGGGTTAAGGATAACCCGCCCTACCCGCTTCGCGCGGAAAATTCCCGCCCCGTTCGTCATCACGACACCGCCTCCACCGCGCCCGCGCCCGACGCCTCGCCACCCAGCGCGGCGGACAGCGCTCCTTCACACGGCACGCGCGCAAACAACACCCCGCGCTTGCGGCACGCCTCGCGCCACAGCGAAAAATGCCGCGCGTAGGCCTCGCGGTAGCGCGCGGCGAGGCTTTCGTCCACGCGTTGCCGGCGCACCGCGGCGCTCTCGCAATCGGTCAGCTCGGCGTTGCCGCGCCAGAGGAGATCGGCCTCGTCGGCGAGCGTCGGCGCGAGCACGACACCGACTCCCGCGTTGCCGGCGAGCATCCCCAGCAACAGCGAGGGATCGCCCGGAAAAAGCAGATCCGAGATTAAGACCTTCAGCGCGCCCGGCCGCCACGGCAGCGTCGACGGCATCGCACCGCTCTCCTTGGCCGGTGCCGGCAACCGCTCGCGCCAGCGACCCGCGCGGACTTGCTCGACGGCGAGCGCCGAGATTTTTCGCCCGGAAACCGCATGGATGCGCAGCGGCGCCGTCGTGCGATCCGCGCTCGCCACGCAAAACGCCAGCAGCTCCTCCGTGCGCCGCGCCTTCGCCGGCGTGAACGTCATCGACGCCGAAACATCGACGGCGATGTCCACCATCGGCGCGACTTCAGCGCGGTAGAGTTTCATCGTGAACGTCCCGGTGCGCGCGTAGGCCTGCCAGTGGATGTGCCGCGGATCGTCGCCGGGGACGTAGTTGCGATGGTCTTGAAAATCGAGCGAGCTGCCCGCGCCGGCGCCGAGCCAGCTCCCCGCCGGCCCGCGCCACGATTGCCGCGAAAATGGCAGCCGCCACCGCGCTGCCGCCGAGAGCGCGCCGTGCCGCGCCGTGGAAGTCGCGACGTTGTCTTCGCTCATGGCGAGGACTGGCGATCACGCGCCTCGAGCAACGCGAGGTGCGCCCAATAGGGCCGCGTCTGCCATGCTGCCGCGACAATCACCGCGACGGCGAGGATCGCCTGCCCCATGATCTGGCCGCTGCCGAGATCCTGGTTGGTCAGCGTCGAAATCAACGATGCCACCGGGAACACCCCCGCGACGGTCTTGATGATCTCGAACTTGGGCGACATCTCGGCGAAGGCGTAGCCGATCGGCATGAGCCCGCCCGCCGTCGCCAGGATGGCGAAATACACGCCGGCCGCGCCGCGCGGTGGCCGGCGCAGCAGCGAAAGCACCAAGGAGGGAAACGCGAGCGCACCCAGCGCGAGCACTGCGATCCAGATGAACTGGGCCACGCTGGCCGACAGCGCGAGGCTCGTGCTGCGGAAGCCCAGCGCGGCGGCGCACACCAGCCAGAGCATCGTGGCGAACACCGCGTAGAGGAGCGCGCTGGGCCAGCCGGGCAGCGTCATGCGGAGAAACAGCCGCGGCACCGACGAGCGCCGAAGCGCCGCGCGGAAATGCACGAGCAGCGGCAGCTCCACGCAAGCGAGTTCGCACGCGCAGATGAGCAGCAGGAAAATTCCCGCCACCGTGAGCTGGCCCGAGATCGCCGGGCTCCCCCCGACCAGCAGCGTCGCGATCGGCACCGGCAGCAGCGCGACGAGCGGCAGCAGGCGCGTGAGCAGCGTGTGATTTTCCGCGCGCGGGGCGATGTTGCGCACCGCCGCGACGAGGAAAAACACGAGCAGCAGCGCCCCGTCGAGCCAGAGGAGCCCGGCGGTCGCTCCGCTCATCGAGCCAAATCCGGCGAACGGCGAGCCCGGCCGCCGCAGCGCGGAGAAAATCGAGCTGCTCGACATCGCGAAGATCACCCCGGCCGCGCTGCCGAGGAGGCGAAAAAGTTTTCCCATGCCCGCGCCCCACAGCCCCGCCGCCGTGAGCAGCGCCCCGCCACCGAGCAGCGCCGCGCATCGGATCGCGTCGTCCACCAGATCGACCGACCCGGCGAAATAGCGCACGATGCCGTAGGGCAGCATCGCGATCAGCAGGAGCGTCGATTGCGCGACAAGCGAACTCCACTTGCCCGTGACGATGCGCCACGCGTCGAGCCGCGTGAGCATGAGCAAATCGATCGTGCGCGAGGTGACTTCGAGTTGCAGGCTGCCGAGCGCGCGCATCGGGGTGAACACGAGCAACTGCAACGTGAGGATCACCCAGAAAACGGCGTTCGCCGTGTTGAAGCTCGCCGCGCGCACGGCGGGATTTCCCACGAACGACTCGGCCGCGACGGTCATCATGAGGATCGCCATCAGGACCTGAAACACGACGAACGAGCCCACAAATCCGCGCGTGCGCAGCCCTTGCCGCAGCTCCTTGACGAGCGTGGCCGGCAACCAGGACGGGAAATCCGCGCGGGCGATCGAGGGCACGGCGGGAGGAAGCGAAGGGGGAATGGCGGTCGTCATGCCGTTGAATCGTTCGTGCATAACAGTTGAAACGCGGAGATCGCGGAGGACGCGGAGAAAGCAATCCGGAAGGTAGGGCGGGTTATCCCTAACCCGCCGCTGCGGCTCGGCCCACTGATAACGCCCAGGGCAACCGGCGCGTTAGGGATAACGCGCCCTACCTTTGCGACCGCCGACCAAGATTTGTTTGATTTCATTTCTTGGTGAGCACGGGCGGTTCGCGGAGCATGTCCACGAAGGCGTCCTCGAGGCGGCGTTCCTCGCGGTGGAAATCGACGACGTTCACCCCGTCTTGCACGAGGCGGCGCAGCTCGGCGGCGAGGAGGGCGGGTTCACCGCCGGCCAGCTCGGCGCGCGCGCCGGCTCGCAACTCCTCGGTGAGTTTCCAGCCGGGGCGAACCGCGAGCCATTGCAGCAGGGGGGCGACTTCGCCGTGGATCATGATGTTGACGAAACAGGTCGTGGTGGCGCCGCCGCGGCGGATCGTGTCGGTGTCGCCGTGGTGCATCACAGTGCCGCGATCCATGAAGATGAGCGTGTCGCACATCTCGCCGAGCTCGGAGAGAATGTGGGAGCTGATGAGGATCGTCTTGCCGCGCTCGCGCAGGACGCGGACAAGATTCTTGAACTCCAGCCGCGCCTTCGGGTCGAGGCCGGCGGCGGGTTCGTCGAGGAGGAGAAACTCGGGGTCGTTCAGCAGCGTGCGCGCGAGGCAGAGGCGCTGCGTCTGGCCTTTCGAGAGCCGGTCCATCGGCCGGTCGGCGAGCGGACGGATTTCCGTGAAATCGGCGACTTCGTCGAGCCGGTGCGCGAGGTCCGCGCCGCGGAGGCCGTGTGCGCGCGCGAAGAAATCGAGATAGTCGGCGACCGTGGTATCCGGATACGGCGCGAAATGATCGGGCATCCAGCCGATGCGGCGGCGGACCTCGTTGGGGTGTTCGACGATGTCGATGCCGCCGAGTTTGATCGTGCCGCGGTCGGGCAGGTCGAGCGTGGCGAGCATCCGCATGGCGGTGGTCTTGCCCGCGCCGTTGGCACCGATGAGGCCGACGACCGCGCCGGCTGGCAAATCGAAGGAAACGCCGTTGACCGCACGCACGCCGTCGAACCAGCGGACAAGATCGCGCACTTCGAGGAAGGGTTTTTCGTCCGCGCTCACAGGCCGGCTCCTTTCAGCGGCGAAATGGCCGGCCGCTCGAGGATACCGGCATAGACCACCGTGGTCTCACTCCAGCGCAGCGCGGACAAGGTCGCGAGGGGCGCGACTTCGGTCTCTCCGCCCGACGCACTCCAGCCACCCCGCCCGCCGATGGCCGCTTGATAGGCCAGCGTGAGACCGCGGCTGCCGCCGAGCGAAGGGAGGATGGCCGCCGTGTCGGGTTTCGTGGCCATGAGCGTCACGCGCGTGCCGGGCGAAATCTTTTCCGCGAGCCAGAACTTCCCCGTGTCATCGCACAGCACAAACCCGCGTAGCACCGTCGCCAGACTCGACTCGACGATGGGCGCACCGTCCGCCGCCGTGCCGACGAGCTCGACACGGCCGCGGGTCGGCGCGAGCCGGCGGAGCAGATGCGCGGGGCGCGAGCGGCTCGGAAACCATTCGCCGCCAGCCTGGCCGTTGGCCCGCGTGGCGGAGGACACATCGCTCCAATAAGCATTCGTCTCGGCCTCGAGCGCGAGCGGCGCGAGGATCACATCGTCGTCGAGCGCGAAGGTGCGCTTGAACAAAAAGCCCGTGCGCGCCGCCTGCTCTTGGAAAACCGCCGCCTGTTTTTGCCCGGGCAGGAACACGACGAGCGTGCTGCGGCGGCCGGCGCCCCCGACGCCGTCTTGGAGAAAAATCGCCGCCACGAGCACGAGTCCGCCGAGGAGCGAGAGCGCGGGGGTCGTCCAGAACAGGCGGTGGCGTTTCTCGCGCGGCGCGAAGACGAAGAGGTTTACGGGGCCGATCACGGCCGCGAACACGACGAGGAAAATCGCGACCCACGAGCTATCCGCGCCGCCGGTTTTGATCTCCTCACCGAGCGCGGTGTTCTTCAGGAAGAGCGCCTCGCGGTCGGGGAGCGCGGGGGTCTCGCTGTAAATCTTGAGCGACTCGCGGAGCGCGGGGCCGCCCAAGTCAGCCAGCGTCGAGCCGAGCGTGACGATGAGCCCGGCGCCGATGGCTTCGGTGCGCGCTTCGGCAGTCGCCGCGGGCACGAGGTAAAGTTGCCCGCCGAGGCCGACCCAGCCGAGGAGCGCGCTGCGCCGGCCGGCGTCGATCATGGAAAACTCGTCGGCCGCGAGCACGACGCCGGCGAACGCCGACCACACGCGCCAGTCGGCGGGGAGCTGCGCGACGGTGACGCCCGCGAGATTGGGCGCACCGCGAACCTCGGACGCGAGCGCGCTGCGAAGCGCCGCCTCGAGCGGGACGCTGACGGCGAACGGCCGCATGGTGTTGCCGCCGGAATTGTTGGGGAGCGCCGCCCGGCCCGCGCCGGCAAAACCGGGACCGGAAATCTCGACCGCGACGGACATGGGGACGGCGTTGCCCGGCGGAGCGGTGGCCGAGGCGGGCGCGCCCGAAGCGCCGCCGGCGCCACCGACGACCACGATGATTTTGGGCACGGCGGCGGACGTGGTGCGGGTGCGCCTGGCATAGGTGCCGTTGACCGGATCGATCGTGTAAGTCGTCTCGGCGCCGGGAGCGGACGGGCTTTGGCTCACGGTGCTGCTCGTGCTGCCGTCGGGCCGCGTGCGCGTGGTCGTGACGGCGCCGGTGGTCGTATCGAAATCGGTTTCCTGCGTGGTGTTGATCCCGAAGTTGGAGACGCGCGTGACCTTCATGCCCGTCGCCGTGGGAGCGATGGTGATTTTGGGCCTGGATGCAGCAAGAGCCCCGGCCGAGGACACGGTGACCGAGGTCGTGCCCGCCTTCGCAGACAGACGGTAGCGGGGGGAAACATTGCCGTTGGCATCGATTGTGTAGGTGACGTCGTTGCCCGGAGGCGGGCGCGATGTGTTCGTGGAAACAACCGCGCCCGAGGAGGTGAAATTCCGCGTCGTCATCTCGCCGGTGGTTTCGTCGATCTCGACCACGATGCTCGCCATGACCGTCGGACGAGCGCCCGGGGCCAACATGGCGCGGGTGATTTTGGTGCCGCCCGGAATTTTCGTCACGGTGACGCGGGGAGTGCCGGGGGCGGTGCCGCCCGGGCTGCCGGAGTTGATGACGAAGCCGGCTTGAGCGATGGGCACGTAGAGCCACGTCTCGCGCGTCTGGCCAGCGGGCACGGCGACGGTGTGGGTAGAGTTGAGGATGCCCGAGGCGAAGGCGTGGTTGCCGCCCACTTGGAAGTTAAGCTCCCACGTGCCGTCGCGCGGAGTGAGGTTTTCAACGTAGACGCGCACGGGGAGAAACCCGAAGTGCGGCATCTGAGTGAGCGGCGTGGCGAGGCGAACCGTGACGCCGGAGCCGGGCAACGAGGGGAGATTGACCGTGGTCTCGGCGCGGAGGACGCGGGGGGAAATCAGCGCGAGGACGAAGGCTGGGATGAAACGGAGGATCGAAAGGCAGGGCGCGTGATCCCGAACGCGCCGGTTGGGCGTGGCCGACATTTTTACGCGGACAGAGCCTTGCGGCGCGTTCGGGATAACGCGCCCTGCCATTTCGAACAGGCTCATGCGATTTTTGCCGCGGCGAGCGTGCCGGGGAGCGGCTTCGGTTGCGCGGGGATTTCGGCGAGGAG
>JANYBX010000102.1 GCA_025360615.1 Opitutia bacterium | reverse complement strand
CCAAGAGTCGCGATGCGAACCGCCGGTCGGGCGCATTTTGGGGCCGTGGAAATGTCCGCGACCGATCGCGGATGCCGCGCGCCGGGTCGGTTTCCCGCGCGGTCGAGGTGGGAAAACTGGACCTGCGCTTCGTCCCATCGGGCGATGAAAGCACCGTCGTCACCTTCGCGCTCACGTTGGAAAGCAACGCCCAGAACGCGGCGGAATACCTCAAAATCCTGCCGCTGCCGGCGGGGATTTTCGTCAACGGTTTCCGCCTCCATGTTAACAACGTGCCGGTGCTGGGTCGCATTTTCGAAAAAAAGACCGCGCTGTGGGTTTACACGATGATCCGCGATAGCGAGCGGCGTGATCCCGGATTGCTCTTCTACAACACGCCCGGGGAACTTGAGCTTCGCGTCTTCCCCGTCAACCCGCACGTGCCTGCGACGGTGGAGATCGATTTTCTAGTCCCCGGTCGGATCACGGCGCAAAACGTGAAGGCTCAGTCGAACGATCCGGCTGAGGTGCTCGCTGAGTTGGGACGCCGGCTTCAGCCGCAGCTGGTGCACGCGGGGCGGGACAGCTTGGCGGCGGGCATGGTGGCGTCGGCGCTCCCCGCCGTGCCGCGCGAGCGCTATCTTCACCTCATCATCGACCGGTCCGTCGATAACGGCTACGACGGGGATCTGGCCACGTCGCTGCGCGCGTTGCGGGAAAAATTCCCCGCCGCCCGGCGCGCCCGCGTGACGCTCGCCAACTATGACGTGGCCGACCTGGTCATGCCCCTCACAACACTCGACGAACTCGCCGCGCGTGTGACGCCGGAACTTCGGCGAACGTTGCCGAAATCGGGCAGTCTCGTGCTCGAGCTCGCGCTGGCGCATGCATTGCGCGAGCACCGCGATCTCGATCTGGACGAGGCTTCGCGTGAAGGCGGAATTCCGCCGCAGCCGATCTTCGTGGTGCTCAGTCGCAAGGCGGTCCCTCGCGTGCTCGAACTCGATCAGGCGGGAAAATGGAGCGACCTTTCGGCGGGACTGGAGCTGCACGAAATGGGCGTGGATGGCGCGTTCGTCACGCATCGGAAGGAGTTGGTCCGCGAGACGGCGATGCTACGGCTGGGGAATTCCGTGCGCCCGCTGGTGGCCAGCGCGTTCACGGGCTTCAAGTCCGCCGACGAGAACGCTGCTCTCGAATATTGGGAGCCGCAGACGGCCCGGTGGCTGCCGGTGCCCGGAATTGTGCCGCCGGCCAAAATCACGCCATGGGCTCGCGCGGCGGTGCTCCAACTCCAGCACCGGAACTACGCGCGCAGCCCCGGTGACGCGGGCGTCGATTTGAAAACCCTGATCAAGGCGAGTCGTGAGAGCGGGATTTTGTTTCCCGCCGCGAGCTATATCGTGGCCGAAAATGCCGCGCAGTGGCGGATGCTTGAGCTCAGCGAGCGCACGAAATTGAACCAGAACGCCGCGCTCGACTTGCTCGAAACGCCCGCGCCGCCCGCTCTTTTCATCGTGCTGGGGTTTGGGCTCTGGCTGGGTGTGCGGCGGTGGTGGGCAGGCTTCCGTTTGGTTGGTTGTAGGAGCGGCTTTACGCCGCGATGAGCGACGCAGCCGGCGAAATTGCTCCGCATCTCTTGGTCCGGGCCAAACCATCGCGGCGTAAAGCCGCTCCTACAGTTTCAGAAAAAAGGCCGCCCGATTGGGGCGGCCTTGGAATGACTAGCGCGTTGGGTCAACGCGCTCCATCTTGATTACCGATACTCTTCGCCCGTCGTGGCGTTGATGATCTTGAAGTGCTCGAGGTGGTAGTTCGGGTCGGCGCGGAACGCGAGTTTCACACCGTAGAGTTTCTCGACGCGCACGAGCAGGTCGGCGTCTTCGCTGCGGAGACGTTCGAGAATACTCGGGTGGACGAGGACGCGCAGGGAGTATTCCTTGCCGTCGTTGCGAATCTGGAGGCGGCGCGCGATCGACGAGAGGCGGCGTTGGAGTTCGACCGACATCGTCGTGGCGCTCTTCACGATGCCGCGGCCGCGGCAATACGGGCAGTCGGTGTAGAGATTGGCCGAGAGGCTCTCCTGCTGGCGCTGGCGCGTCATCTGCATGATGCCGAGCTGCGAGATGGGGAGGATGTGGTTCTTCGCCTTGTCGGTGGACATCAGCTCGACCATCTTTTCATAGACGGCGTTCCGGTGGCGCCGCTCCTTCATGTCGATGAAGTCCATGATGATTAACCCACCGAGATTCCGCAGGCGAATCTGACGGGCGATCTCGGCGGCGGCCTCAAAGTTGACGGCGTAGATGACGTTTTTCTCCTCGCCGCCGCGGTTCTTGTGCGAGCCGGTGTTCACGTCCACGGCGATGAGCGCCTCGGTTTCGTCGATGATGATTTCGCCGCCGGAGGGGAGGGGGACCTTGCGCTGGCCGGTCTGCTCGATCTGGCGCTCGATGTTGAAGCGCTCGAAGATTTGGATGCTGTCCTTGTAGAAGGCGATCTTGCTGGCGCTGCGTTTCGAGATTTGGCCGACGAGTTTTTGGGTGCGCTCGTGGTCTTCCTTGCTGTCGATGAGCACGCGGTCCACTTCCTCGGTGAGGAAATCGCGGACGGTGCGCTCGACGATGTCGGGCTCCTGGTAAAGGTTACACGGGGCGCGCTCGGTCTCCATCTTGCGGACGACGTCCTCCCATTTCTTGAGCAGGAGGTGCAGGTCGCGGACGAAGTAACGGGACTTCTTGCCCTCGCCGGCGGTGCGGACGATGACGCCCATGCCTTCGGGGATGGTGAGCTCGTTGATGAGGGTCTTGAGGCGCTTACGCTCCTGGGGGTCCTCGATCTTGCGGGAGATGCCGCAGCCGTCGGAGAACGGCGTGAGGATCAGGTAGCGGCCGGGGAGGGAGAGGTTGGTCGTCGTGCGCGGGCCCTTGGTGCCGATCGGGCCCTTGGTGAC
>JANYBX010000081.1 GCA_025360615.1 Opitutia bacterium | reverse complement strand
CGTCCTTGATGATCTGCGAGGGGTCGGGGCCGACGCCGAGATAACGGAGGTTCGGGAGCTTGTCGTCCGCGGGCCACGGCTCGCCGGCGAAGGCGACGTCGAGGAGACTTTTCATCATCGATGCGACGTAGCCTTGCGCGGCCAACGGGAGATGGTTGAAGCGGCGGACGGCGGAAATGTCCTCCGTCCAGCCCGCATGGCGGGTGTAGACGGGGCGGAGGGTTTTGCGGATGGCTTCGTCGCGGGGGACGTGGAGGACGCGAACGCCATCGGGAGTTTTGTAGGCGGTGCAGATGAGCAGGTCGCTGTTCCACGCGCCGGAGTGGGTGAGGGCGTCGACTTTGTTGATCATCAGGTCCTGAAAGCCGCCGTAGCGGAGGGCGTCGCCTTTTTCCACGGCGTCATACCAGCCGACCATGCGCTGGCGGCCGGTGCTGGTGCCAAACTCGATTTGCTTCAACTTCGCGGCGAGCGGGTGCTCGTCGTCCATCTCGGTGAGGAAAGTGTGCGTGCCGACCTTGGTGTCGTAGGCCTTGGCGACGCCGAAGGTGTGGATGCGTTGCACGGGGATGCCGGCGCTCTGGAAAAACTCCGGCGTATAGGTGTGCGAGGCGGTGACGTTGGGCGAAAAACCGTGGCGTTTATCGAGCCAGTAGGCCTGGCCGAATTCGCCGATGATGGTGTGGCCGGCCTGGAGTTCGCGCAGGATAAGCTCGCGGACCTCGCCGATGTTTTTCACGAGCAACCTGCCGGCCTGCCAGTAAACCTCGGTGAGAACATCGAGGTTGAGCGTAAAGGGTTTCGCGCCGCGGAAGCGTTTGAAATCGAACTCGTATTTCTCGAACACGCCCATCTGAAGGCCTTCGGCGTTGGCGCGCAGCTCGGCAGTCGTGAGGGTGTCGAAGAAGGAATTCCACGTCTCCTCGCTGGTGCGATAGACGTGCTGGATGGTGCGGACGGCGCGGTCCACGCGCTGCGCGAGTTTCTTGGCGAAGGCTTCGCGTGGGCCGAGAAACGCGGAAAAATAAATCTGCCACAGCGCGGTTTCCTCACCAAAGGCGGGCGTAATGCCGCGGCCAGTCGAGCCGCGCGGCTCCTCGGCGAGGATTTTGACGCGGTAGTCCTCGCCGGCGAGATCGAGCAGGCGGTGCGTGAGATCGGAGACCATCGTGTGTTCATCGATCAGCAGGCGCGAAATCACGGGGTGGCCCTTGCGCTCGACGGGGAGCGCCTCCCACCAGAATTTCCGCGGGTCGGCGACGACCCCGCTGCCGATGCAGAGATGGGCGGCATCGTGGACGACGACGCCGGCGGGGAGAAGGTTGAGCTTGATGCCGCCGGCGGTGTGGCCGGAGTTGGCGCCACCGTTGACCTTGAGGACGACGGAGACGGCGGCGGGCGTGCCGCGAAGTTCGTCGGCGACCTCGGGGATGAGGCGGCCTTTGCCTTCGTCGCCGAGCGAGATGCCGACATCGGCGATGAGCTGACTGGAAAAAGAAATGAGGGACATGGTTGCTTGGGAAACATGCAACCGAAGGCGAAACGCCCCTGTTGCCCGAAAGTGAAAACGCGAGCCGGCGGGCGAGGGCAAACAAAAATCCGAGCGATGATGCAAGCCCTGCCGCGATGCCGGCAATGGGCACAGACAGCGGAGGGGGATTTTGGTGGCGCGATCCTTCGCACTTCTCCGCTCTGGCTTCCGCTTTCCGGGCTCTGCTAGCTTGTGGTGATGACCCTCGCCGACCTCGGCTGGAACGACGCGCTAGCGCTCGCCTTTGCCCCGCACACCGCGGCGGGGCTGGAGCCGGCGCGCGTCGTGTGCGAGCTGCGGCGCAATTTTTATGCGGTACACACGGCCTCGGGCGAAGTGCTGGGCGAGTGCGGCGGGGGATTTTTTCACCACGCGCGCACGGCGGATCAGTTTCCCGCGGTCGGTGACTGGGTGGCGGTGCGGATTCGCACGGGAGAGCAGCGCGCCGACCTTCATGCGGTCTTGCCGCGGCGGACGAAGTTTTCCCGCCGCGCGTCGGGCTCGGAGGAGATCGAGCAGATCGTCGCGGCGAACGTGGACACGGTTTTCCTCGTGAGCGGCCTCGATCAAAATTTCAACCCGAAGCGCATCGAGCGTTTTCTGGTCGCGGCGAAGGAAAGTGGCGCGGAGGCGGTGGTGATCCTGAACAAGTCCGACGCGTGTGACGATGCCGAGAGCGTGCGGCGCGAGATCGAGGCGCTCGTGCCCGGAGTGCCGGTGCTCATCACGAGCACGACAACGCGCAAAGGCCTGAAGGCGCTCGCGGCCACCTATGCGTTGCCGGGAAAAACGCTGGCGTTCATCGGTTCATCGGGGGTGGGAAAATCCAGCTTGATCAACGCGCTGGTGCGCGACGACGAGACGGCGCTGCCCACGGGCGAAGTGCGCGAGAAAGACAGCAAAGGCCGGCACACGACGACGCGCCGCGAACTGCTGATGACGCCTTCGGGCGCGCTCGTGATCGACACGCCGGGGATGCGCGAGCTGCAACTCTGGGGCGTGGAGGACGGAGTCGAGAATGCCTTCGCGGAGATCAAGGCGCTGGCGGCGCGGTGCCGTTTCACGAACTGCGGCCATACCAACGAACCGGGCTGCGCCGTGCGGGCCGCGCTGGCGAGCGGCGAACTCCCGCAGGCGCGCTTCGCCAGCTACGCGAAACTCAAGGCCGAGAAGACCGCGAGTGCGCCGAGTCGCCGCAAGCCGAGCGCGCTCGCGAGCAAGCCGGGTTGGAATAAAAATGCGGAGGGCGCGAAACCTTTCCGGCATCGTCAGCACCAAGAGGAGTAGCGCGGCTCGCGGCTGATTTCTCGGTCGCGGGTCGCCAGCTCTCCTCTCCCATGAAAACAAATTCCAAGAACATGCCCGCGGCCAGCGAGGGAAATCCCGCCTACCCAAAGTTGGCTGAGCGGGAAGCACTCGTCAAAGCCGCGGCCCGCGAAAAACCCGACGTGAGAAAAATCCCGGCGGACGATTTGAAAAAGGCCGACGGAAAAATTTCGCCCGAGCAGGGAGGCAACAAGGAAGGACAGATGGGGCGGGAAAATCCCGACGACTGACCCGGCGGGACGGGCGGTGCCCCGGGCTTTTAACGGGGCGGAGTTTGCGCGGAGCGCCGGGAGACGGGGGCGGAGGAATCGGCGCCCGAGGCTTGGCGCTGTTGCTGCCGGCGGCGCAAACGCCCGAGAAGATACGCGCACACGGCGAGTTTCAGGGCATACACCGCCGCGAGAATGATGAGCGCCCGGCGACTCGGATCGCTACCGAGGTCGCCGAGAAAAATCGTCACCAAGGAGCGTCCCACGTAGATCGGCAGGCAGATCCAGAAATAGGTCCGCAACGGCACGCTCGAAAGGGCGAGCAGATAGTTTCGGACGAAATAGGGGAGGCCGGGGACGAGCGCGGCCATGACGGCGACGGCAGCGTGATCCCCATCGTGAACGGTGAGGAAGCGATGTTGATGGCGCGCGAGGATCCGCTTGAGCGGCGCGCGGAGGAAGCCGCGTGCAATCCAATGCGTCGCGACCAAGTGGATGGCCGTGGCGGCGGCCACGAGCGCGACACCCGTGACCGGGCCGAACTTGGCCCCGGCGACGAGATAGACGATTCCCACTGAGAAACCGGCGACCGGCAGGGTCGCCATGAGCAGGAAAACCAGCGGGGAATTGAGTCCGACCAAGGTGGTTTGAACGGAGGACCAGTTGAACTCGGTGAACGCGAAAATGCACACCACGGCGGTGACGACTGCGAGCAACCCGGCGATCATAACCCTCCGTCGCCGCCGCGAGGCCCGCGTGGCTGCGAGGGCGCGCCGGCGGGGGCGGACGGTGGGGGCGGTGGCCGGGAGTTTTGTGAGC
>JANYBX010000068.1 GCA_025360615.1 Opitutia bacterium | reverse complement strand
CAAAACTGCATCGTGGGCACCTGCAGTTTCCGCATCGGACCCTTGAGTTGAAAGACGCAGTTGAACACCGGGTGGCTCATCGGCAGGTCCGTCCACGTGCTGCCAGGCAACACGCGCTGCATTTCGGCCGCGAAGCCATCCCACTCCCGCGCGCTCCAAAAATCGTTCACGAAGAGCACGCCGCCGTTGCGCAGGTGCTTGCGCAGCGCGATCAACTCGTCATCGCGCAATTGCATGTAGCCGGGATGCTCCACGTAGAGGAACGGGTAGTCGCCCAGCGCGGGATCGCTCAGCTTCAGCACGCGCGCGTCGGGATCGACTTTCGTCGTCGTCATCTGCTGGAGGCGGTAGGAAAAATTCAGGTCGGCGTCGGGGAAATCCACCCACCATCCGAAGCGCGGGCCGGTGCCCCAACCGACCAATTTTCGGCGATCCACGCCCGGGGCGACGCCGGATTTGAACACGAGCCGCGTAAAGGTGAACACGTCCTTTTCAAAGCCCGCCGGGACGGTCCAGACCGGCGTGCCCGTGCTGTGCGAGGCGATTTCGCGGGCCGTATGGACGGCGTCCTCGTCGATGATTCTGTCGCCCTCAATCCGGACGAGAGAACTTGAGTCGTCGGGAAATTGCGGCTGCGCGAAACCGCCGGCTCCCGCGAGCACGGCAATGATTCCAAGGAGAAGTTTTTTTCCGCGCGCCGGCATATCAGTGGGTCATCACGTAGAAAATAATATTTATCCCCAGCGGATAGGAAATCTTCTCCGAGAATTTCTCGAAATATTCATGCTCCTCGCCCTCGCGTTCCCAGCCGTCGCCGTTGTCGGTGTTGTGGGTGGCCATGACCATGATGCGGCCCTTGTCGTCGAAAATCGCGCGATGGTGGACGACGGCGGAATCCTCGCCGCGTTCCGAGGTATCCCCTCCGCTGTAGCGCCAATGACTGATACCGGGAACCTGGCCCTTTTCCTTGATTTCAAAGACGCAGTGGTAAATCGGGTGCGTGAGCGGCAGCTCGGTGAAACTGCGCTCGGGGAAAACTTTTTTCAACTCGTGCTCCATCACGTTCCATTCCTGCGTGCCCCAAAAATCGTCGAGCATGAGAAAACCGCCGTTCAGCAAGTATTTCCTGAGCGCGGCCACTTCCGGCTCGCTGAGATACAGCCCGCCCGGCTCGACGATGTAGACGAAAGGATAATCCGCGAGGTCCGGGTCGGTCAGCCGCAGGTAGCGGCCGTCGGGGCTGACCTTCATCGAGGTCATCTGCTGGAGGCGAAACGAGAGGTTGAGATCGCTGTCGGGCGTGTCGGTCGCCCAACGGTTCGGCCGCCCTCGTCCGAAGCCAAAGCCGCCGTAGCCGCCCGCCGTATAGCGCAGCCGCGCGAAGGTGAATACATCGCGCTCGAAGCCCTTTGGATTGGTCCACTCGGGCGTGCCCGTGCTGTGCGACTGCACCTCGCGTGCGGTGCGGACGTCGTCGCCGATATATCCGCCCTCGCCGCCACCGCCTCCTCCGCCTCCGAAACGGCGCTGCGCGAGCACGATCCCGGAGACCGCCAGAAAGAGAACGAGGACCAGCCGGATTTTTTTCATGGGGTCGATTTCACGGGGACCGGGGCGGGAGCGGCCACGGGAGGAGCGGCGATTTCCCTTAGCAGGTTCAACGCCGCCCGGTGCCGCGGTGCGTCCTCGAGCGCGAGCAGCACTTGCCGCCGCGCCTCGGCGTCGCCGCCGCGGTGGAGCAATTGGGCGAGTTGAAAATGCACCTCCGCCGGATTCGCCGGATCAAATCGCAACAGCGTGCGGTTCGCGGTGATCGCCGTCGCCGTGTCGCCCAACTCGGCCGAGGCCTCCGCAAGATAGCGCCAAGGCGGGGCGACGAGCGGGTTCACCTGCAAAAACCGCCGGGCATTTCGCTCCACCGCCGGCCAGTCTTTCGCCGTCGCGGCCAGGTCCATGAGCCTGAGGTTGGCGTCGGGCGCCTCCGCGTCGAGCGACGCGAATCTTTCGAGCGTCCGGCGTTCGGCGGCGGGCTCGTCGAGTTCGCGGTGAATTTGGGCGAGGAGGCGCAGGGCGCTGTCTCCGCCGCGTTGCTCCGGGTAAAATGAGAGCAGTCGTTGCAACGGCACCTTGGCCTCCTCCCATTTTTTGGCCTCGGTGAGCCGCCGCGCCTGACGCAGCAACGACCCGTAGTTGTCCGCGTTTTTTCCATCCCACTCCACGAGCTCCGCTTCACTGCCGGGTTGAAACAACTCCAGCTTGGGCTTCGCCCAATCGAGCCCGGGCGCCAGATTCTCGGCCTGCTCGCGCGCATAGGCGGTGAATTCCTTTTCGATCACGGGCAACGGCGCGATTTGCTGCGCGAGCGCGCGGTTGATGTCGTCGCCGCCGCGCAGATCGCGCAGCACGGCCCTTAATTTCTCCGCCCCGTGGCGCGCCACAAGATACTCCACCACGAGCGAAGCTTGATAGTAGGCAAACTGCAGGTGCTCGGGCGTCGGCGGCGCTAGAAACGCCGCGCTCATGCTGCCGACGGGCGTGAGCCCGCCCTTGCCGTCCTTGAGAATCATCTCGCGATAAGTCGGCGTCATGTGCTGGCCCCACGAGGGATTTGCCTGCCGCTCTTCATAGACCGAGATGCCTTCGCTCAACCAGCGCGGCATCTTATTCGCCGTGAGCTGCAACGTCACGACGTGGCAAAACTCGTGCCACAGCACCGACTGCCAGTTCGTCGCGTGCGCGGCGGTCGAGGCCGGGCTGTTCGCCGTGACCACGCGCCCGAAACACACGCCGAGAAATCCCGGGATGTCCGGCAACCCGAAGGTCCGCACGGCGAAATCTTTCGGGTCCGCAAAAATTTCCACATAGGTCGGCCGCGCGAGTTCGGCGCCGTATTTTTCCGTGAGCTGTTTCTTCGCCCGCGCGAGCAACTCGAGCACCTGCGGGCCATAAACGGCGGCTTCATGCTCAGTCATGCGGAGCACGAAGTCGTCGTTCGTCAGCGTGCGGTATTTCGCCATCGTGTCGTGCAGGGTCGCGAGGTTGAAGGCTTCGACATCGTAGCCGTCCTTCGCATGCACGGTCTGGGCGAGTTGCCAGCCTTCGGCTTCCTCGCCGAGCCGGAGCAGATCGCTCGCGAGCTGCGCCTTGGCCGGCAGGTAGTCGGGGTCAAAACCGAGCGCCAGCCGCTGGTGCGCCGCGCCCTCGGCGAAGCGATATTTCGCCGAGAGTTTCTGGCCGATGAGCGAGTCCACGCGGGGATTCAAGGGCGAATCCCGGAGCGCCGCCGTCCGCGCCGCATGTTCGCCGGCCGAGTCGTTGCGCAGATGTGCGAGGACGGCGCGCAATGCCCACGCATCGGGCTGCACGGGGTTCACGTCCACGACCGAGTCGAGCAGCTTGGCGGCCTCGGGGTAGCTTTCCTCATCGATGCGATGCTCGGCAAACTGGAGCAGCGTCGGCACGTGATGCGGATTTCGTTTCAGGGCGGCCTCGAGGGAGGCCATCACCACTTTGCGATCACCCTCGTTGTGCGCCCGGGCGAGGCCGCTGTTCAAATCAGGATCGTCGGGCAACTGCTTCAGCCCTTCGCCAAACGCCGCGGCCGCGAGCGCGAAGTCGTGCTTCTCCAGTGCGAGTTCGCCGCGCGCCAGATAAACATCACGGAGCTTCGGCGCGGCTTTTTGGGCGACGGAAAAAACGCGGTCCAACACATCCTTCGGATCGGCACCGAGGAGCAGTGCGACCCGCCCGAAGACCACCAGATCCGCCGCATTGCGGTAGGCCGAGGATCGCTCCGCATACAATTGCCGGATGGACTCGACGAGTTTGGCGGCCTGCTCGGGACGTCCGTCCGTGAGCGCGATTTCGCGGCTCAACCAACGCAGACGCAGGCTGACCGGCACCCGGCTGAGCCCGAGCGTCACCGCCGCGTCGGCATCGGGCGTGCGGCCCACCGTCAGCAACGCCTGCCCGAGGAGAACCTGCCAGTCCTCGTTCGCAGGAGTCGCGGCGACGCCGGCTTGGGCGAGCTTGATCGCGGTGGCGTAATTGCCCGAGAGAAATTCCGCCTGCGCGTCTGCGACCTCCGCCGCACGGCTCAACGGCAGCGCTCCCAACCAAAGAACCAACAGCGGGAGCACGCCACGCCACGCGCGTTTGCGCAGACCGTCGGTTGAAATGGGGTTCGGACTCGCCGTCATACGTTGCACACAGGATAGGGAAACTAGGTTGCTGCCAAGTGGCGGAAGCACAAAAATAAAGACGCGCCTCCGTGCAAAGGGTTGTGCGCACTTTCTGCGCACTTTCACGGGTGATTTCCACACTTATGGCGTGCAAACCTCCCCTCGCCCACAAATCGTGCGATCCAGCCGCGCCGCTCCGGCGTATTCCTGCGATGCCCCGCTTCACTCCCGTCGAAAAATTCGAGCTCGCGGCGATTCCCGTCGCCGTGGCTCTGACTTATTTTCTGACGGGCGAACGCATCTTGCGCACCGAGCTCGGCTACGTCATCGCCGGCTCCGCGCTCTTGCCGCTGCTCCAGGGTTTTTGCCGCGACCTCTGGCTGCTCCGTGAGGCTCGCCGGGCGGTCTCTCCGGCCGCAGCTCGCTCCGCGCGGTGCATGTGCGTCGAATCCGCCCTCGGCTTGAGCACGATTTTGGCCGGCGGCGCACTGACACTCACGGGATTGAGCCGTCCGGTGGAGTTATCCGGCCCGATGGTGGTCGGGCTCGTGGCCGGCGGGTTGATCGCGGGATTTCTGCTGAAGGATTTCGTCTTCGAGTGGTTTCCGTGGAAACTCTACCGCGAGAAAAACCACACCGGCGTGCAGTTCACCTGGCGCAAGTAAGACGCCGCTCCTCACGCCCCCGCCACCGCGCTGCCCGCCCGCACGACGAGGATTGGAATCGCGGTGTTGTGCCTGACTTTGTCGATCGTGCTGCCGAGGAAGAAATCGCCGATCAACTTGTGCCCGTGCGCGGTCATCGCGATGAGATCGCAGCTCTGCGCGCTGGCGGCTTTCAAAATCTCCGTCGGCGGATTCCCAAGCGCCAGTTCCGTCGCCACCGTGAGCCCGCCCGCGCGCAGCTTCGCCGCGACGCCTTCGAGATAGGCGCGGTCCTCCTTGATCTCGGACGACTCTGCGAGCTTCAAGCTCTCGAAATTTCGCGCCGCCCAACCGTCCGCGACGTGGACGAGCAGCAACTCCGATGACATCCGCCGCGCGAACTCCGCGTTATGCGGCACGAGCGTGTCGTCGGCGCGGCTGTTTTCGAGGGCGACGAGGATTTTTTTATACATGGGCGGATCGCGCGAAGTTAAGCAGGGGCGGAGAAACCAAAAAGCGAATAGAGCCAGTGGGTCCAAGCCTCGGGCAGCAGCGTGTCAACAAGGAGCTTCACGTTGAGCGCGATGATGACGAGCGTGATCGTCCAACCGAGAAGTTTGATCCACCACGGGTTCACGAACTCGCCCATTTTTGCGCGATCCCCCGTGAAACGCATCAGCGGCCAGCACGCAAAACCGAGCTGCATGGAGAGGCACACCTGGCTCGCGACGAGCAATTCCGTGCTCTTGCTCTCGCCGTAGATGCTGATGACCACGACGGCCGGCACGATCGCAATGCCTCGCGTGATGAGGCGCCGCAGCCACGGGCGCAGGCGGATGTTCAGAAAACCTTCCATCACGATCTGCCCGGCGAGGGTGCCGGTGAGCGTGGAGTTTTGTCCCGAGGCGAGCAGCGCGAGCGCGAAGAGCGTGCTGGCAAACGTCACCCCGAGCACGCCGTCGAGCAAGTGGAACGCCTCCTGGATTTCGCCGACCTGCTCGTGGCCATTGCCGTGAAACGCGGCGGCAGCGAGGATCAGGATCGCAGCGTTAATGAAGAGCGCAAACATCAGCGCGAACGTCGAGTCGAGCGTGCCGAACTTGATCGCCTCGGCCTTGCCGGCGGAGTTTTGCACAAACTTCCGCGTCTGGATGATCGATGAGTGCAGGTAGAGATTATGCGGCATCACCGTCGCGCCGAGGATGCCGATCGCCACATAGAGCATGTCGGAATTGCGCAGCGTTTCGAGGCGCGGAATGAAGCCGGCGAAGACCCCGCCCATGTCGGGTTTGGCGATGAAAAGCTCCACCGCAAAGCACCCGCCGATGGTCACGATCAACGTGATGACGAGCGCCTCGATGTAACGAAATCCCCGGTTCTGCAGCAGCAACACGATCATCACGTCGGCCGCCGTGATGACGCAGCCCCACACGAGCGGTAGGCCAAACAGCAGCTGCAAACCGATCGCCGAGCCCACGACTTCCGCCAGATCGCACGCCGCGATGGCCAGCTCGCATAGAATCCACAGAAACCAGACCGTCGGCCGCGAGTAGTGATCGCGACACGCCTGCGCTAGATCGCGACCCGTCGCGACGCCCAGCTTGATACACAAGTGCTGGAGCAGGATCGCCATCAGATTTGAGATCATTATGACGGAGAGCAGCGAGTAGCCGAACTTCGCGCCACCCGCGAGATCGGTGGCCCAGTTGCCCGGATCCATGTAGCCGACCGCGACGAGAAAACCCGGCCCGGAGAACGCGAGCACCTTGCGCCAAAACCCCGCGCCCGCCGGCACCGTGATCGAGCGGTGCACCTCGGGCAGACTCTGACCCCCGCCAGTTTTTCGCCAGCCCGGCTCGGCCGCGGAGGGAAGTGAAGTTGAGTCATTCATAAATTCCACGACGCTCAGTAACGGCGCGCCAAGCCGACAAACAGCACGGCGTCGTCCGCGTTGCGCGAGAGGCCGAGCTGCACGCCAACGTCAAGCTGCGTGCTCGCGTCGAGCTTCAGCGTGAGCCCCGTGTCGAGCGTCGCCACCTGCGCGCCATCCCCGGTCTCGGAAGTGAGTTCGACGTAGCCCGCGAGATTTTCCGTGATGCCATGACCGGTCGTAATGGAGTTAATCCATACGCCGCGTCGGCCGCCGCCGGTGTCGCGCCGGCGAAGATCCACGCCCGTCATCGCGCCGAGATCCCATCCGCCGCCCAGTTCAAGGCTCGTCGGCAGGAAAACTGCACCCTCGACCGCGCCGTTGCCGAGACCCCGCGCCGCCGTCGGGAGTTTCAGATCGGTGATCAGTCCCAGCGCCGAGCCGCCGCCGTCGTTTCCGAAAAAATTAAGCTTCGCCCGCAGGGTGATGTCGCCGAAACCGCGCGCCGTCTCACTCGGCCCACCACGCGGCCGCTCCGTGTGGTGAATGTAGGGCGACACAAACACGCCCAGCTCGAAATTATTGAGCAGCCCGAGCCGAACGTTAAACGCCGCCGCGCCCCATTCTTTCGTCCGCACGCCATCGAGGTGGTTGCTCGTGTGGTTGAGCAAATCCATTTCGATTTGTTCATGACCCGCATCGACCGTGAACGGCCCTTCGGTCGCATCCGGCCGGTCAGTGTTAAACTCCCGCAGCAACGCCGTCGGCGTCGGATTCGCCAGCGAGTAGCCGCTCTTGGCCGGGATGGCCCCGGCCGTTCGTCCCACTGTGCCAAGCACCAGGGCCGTGGAAGCTGTCACGTAAAGTCGAAGGAGGCGCGCGGTGTTCATTATGATCGCCGAGGTTTGTGCGACGCCATTTTGATTAGTCAAAATAAATCTTTGTTTGCCTCAAATAATGAACCCCGCCTCAGTCCCCGTCCATGGCGACGAGCACGGTTGAAAACTATCTCAAGCACATCCT
>JANYBX010000174.1 GCA_025360615.1 Opitutia bacterium | reverse complement strand
GCGGTCGCGTGGATCACGTCACGCGAGGTTTACGGCCCTCCGGCTCGCGCGCGACGGGCAGGTCGAGCTGCGGATCTTTGAGGAGATCGTAATTTTTCAAGATGCGCATGACTTGGAGCGTGTCGCTCTTGCTGTAGTTCTGGTTACTTTCAATTTTGTCGAGCAGATCGAGCAGCATCGCGCGAAACGAAATAATCGCGTCGACCCCGCGCTCCTTCAGCAGCTCGACGCTCTGCGAACGGAACGGCTCGGCCGTCGGCAGCGCGGGCAACACGAGGATTTTCGTGAGTTCCCCCGCCGCCTCGTCGCCCGTCGCCGCCGGGAAAAGGCGCGTCGCCTGCTTTAAGACGTTCTCCTCGAGAAACCGAAAAATCTCGGGGCTGGTCTTCAAAACCTGCGGGGAAAACACGTTCGTGTGCCACGGTTTCACGGAAACCACCGCGCGCTGCACAAACGGCAGCTCGCTCGAAAACAGGAAAAAATCCGGCCGCCGGCTGCCGCGCTGCCAGGTGGGATTCGACACCAGCAGGTCGATCTCCTCCTCGCTCGTCTTCTTGCGCGCCGACACCGAATACTTGCGCGCTTGCCGGACGAAAAATCCGTTTTGCTCGAAATATTCGCGGACGATGCCTTCGTCGATGGCCGACATGATGAAGAAGTAGTGGGTAGCGAGTAGTGGGTAGCGAGCATTTTGCCGGGCGGCATCTCCACGCTACTAGCGGCTCAGGCTGCGCCCACTTCGCGGAAGCTCGCCTCGACCAACGCCGCGTCGATTCCGCCCTGCGTGGCCGCTTCGCCGAGCGATTTTAGCACGACGAAACGCAGCCCGCCCGCGCGCACTTTTTTATCGCGCGCCATCGCCGCCATCAGGTCGGACAGCGCCAGTGGCGAGCGCAACTGCGTCGGCAGCCCGTGCGCAGCCACGACGGCCTTGATCCGCGCCACGTCTTTCGCGCTCAGATACCCCAGCTTGTGCGAAAGCCGGCCCGCCGCGCACAGCCCGATGCCCACCGCCTCACCATGCAAATAGGGACCGTAGCCCGTCACTTGTTCGATCGCGTGACCGAAGGTGTGCCCCAGGTTCAGCAGCGCGCGCCCGCCCTCGGCGGCGAGTTCGCGTTCGTCCGCCTCCACGATCCGCGCCTTGAGCGCACAGCACCGCCGAATCACCGTCGCCAGCTCCGGCGACGTCACCGTGAGTGGCGTTTTTTCGAGCTGCGCCAGCAACTCCGCGTCGCCGAGCAACCCGTATTTGATCACCTCCGCCATCCCCGCCGCAAACTCCCGCACGGGCAAAGTCGTGAGCATCCCCGTCGCAATGTAGACCGCGCGCGGCTGGTGAAACGCCCCGACGAGATTCTTGCCCGCCGCGAGGTTGATGCCCGTCTTCCCACCGACCGAGCTGTCCACCATCGCCAACAACGTCGTCGGCACTTGGATAAAATCGATCCCGCGCAGATACGCCGCCGCCGCAAATCCGCCGAGATCGCCGATCACGCCGCCGCCGACCACGCCCAACACACTCGTTCGATCGAGCCGTTGCGCCGCCAAAAAATCCAGCACGCGCCCCAAATCCGTGAGCGACTTCGTTCCCTCGCCCGGCTTCAGCGCCAGCGTCGGCACGTCGCCAAACATCGCGCTCAACTCCCCTGCCTGGTGCGTCTGAAGATTGTGATCCGTCAGCACCGCGACCTTCCGACCCGCCCCTGCCAGCTCGGCGACTTTCTTCCTCACGGTGGACGCGAGATCAGTTCCGAACCAAATCGGATAACTCCGCTCACTGAGATCTACGTTCAAAGTCTCGCTCATTCAAATCGCCTTAATGCCTTCGCCTTCAATTAGGTCAAACGTCCAGTATTATTGAGACTGGGATGCTATCTCATAAATTCAATTGACATGATACTCTGTCGCATTTGCCGTCTGAGACTTACTCGCAACAGTCCATGCCCTCTTTCGTGATCTATAATTCCGCATCCGATTCCATGACCACCGCCCAGCCTTGTCCGTTCGCGATTTCTCGGTTCAACGTTCTCGCTCTCGCCGCCTTACTCGGCACCACCGCCGTCTTTATTCGCGCGCAAAGCAGCCCCCCACCCGCCCTCTCTCCCGAAGGCCCGCCGCCAGTAGCTCTCGACCGCCTCGAAGTTCGCAGCGATCGCGCGCGCGATGAAAACTACAAAGCCGACCGCACGCGCACCGCCACGAAGACCGACACGCCCCTCCAAGACGTGCCCCAATCCATCACGGTCATGACGCAGGAGCAGATTCAAGATCAACAAATGACGAGCTTGGGCGACGTCGTTCGCTACGTTCCCGGCGTCAGCGCCCACCAAGGAGAAAACAACCGCGATCAAATCATCTTCCGCGGCAACAGTTCCTCCGCCGATTTTTTCGTGAACGGCGTTCGCGACGACGTTCAATATTACCGCGATCTCTACAACCTCGACCGCGTCGAAGTCCTCCGTGGTCCCAACGCCATGATCTTCGGCCGTGGCGGCGGTGGCGGCGTCATCAACCGCGCGACCAAGGAAGCCGATTTTTCGCCCCTCCGCGAAGCTGTCCTCCAAGCCGGCTCCTTCCGGAGCACCCGCGCCACCATCGACGTCAACGCACCCTTCAGTTCGCACGCCGCGTTTCGCCTCAACGCCCTCTATGAGAATTCCGACAGCTTCCGCAATTTCGTTTCGCTGCGCCGCTCCGCCATCAACCCCACGCTGACCCTGCTCCCTCAAAAGCAGACCAAGCTCACCTTCAGCTACGAATACCTCCGCGACACGCGCGTCTCCGACCGCGGCATCACTTCGTTTCAAGGCCACCCGGCCGACATCCCCATCGAGACCTTCTATGGCAACCCCGACGACAGCCACGTTCGCGCGATCGTTCATCTCGCGACCGCCATGGTCGAGCACCGCATCGGCCACCTCACCATCCGCAACCATACGCTCTTCGGTGACTATGATCGCTTCTACCAAAACTACGTCCCCGGCGCCACTAACGCCACCCAAACCCTCGTCGCGCTCTCGGCCTATAACAATGCCACCCAGCGTCAAAACGTCTTCAACCAAACCGATCTCACCTACGCGGTCACGACCGGGGCCATCCGCCACACGCTGCTCGGCGGCACGGAATTCGGCCGCCAACTCACCGACAATTTCCGCAACACCGGCTTTTTCAACAACACCGCGACCTCCATCTCCGTCGACTACAACCATCCCACCATCAGCACGCCCACGACCTTTCGCCAAAGCGCGACCGACGCCAACAATCACCTCAAGACCGATCTCGGCGCCGTCTATATACAAGACCAAGTCGAGTTCACCCGTCAGCTTCAGGCCATCGGCGGCCTCCGCTTCGATTCCTTCGGACTCCAATATCACAACAACCGCACCGGCGACACCCTCGCGCGCCGCGACCACCTCGTCTCTCCCCGCGCCGGCCTCGTCTATAAACCCGTCACCAAGGTCTCCATTTACGGTAACTATAGCGTTTCTTATCTACCGAGCTCGGGCGACCAGTTCTCCTCCCTCACCACGATTACGCAGCAGGTGCAGCCGGAGAAATTCACCAACTACGAAGTGGGCACCAAATGGGATCTCCCGGAAAACTTCGCCCTCACCACCGCCGTTTACCGCCTCGACCGCACGAACACCCGCGCCACCGATCCCGCCGACCCCACGCGGATCGTGCAAACCGGCCGCCAGCGCACCCAAGGCTTCGAAGTCGGCCTCGGCGGCAGCA
>JANYBX010000033.1 GCA_025360615.1 Opitutia bacterium | reverse complement strand
CCGCGAGTTCACGATTGTTAGCCAAAGCACGCTGCACCGCGGCATCGAGCATAAGCGCCTCGGCAGCGTGCGCGACCCCACTCGTCACCGAAAGAGAAACCCAAATAAGAACGAAGCGAAGAGACATGAGCGATGTGTTAGTTGAAACGCCGCAACCGGGGCTCATCCCTCAAAAAACATTAACAAAAACTCTTCGTCACGGGTGCGCCCAGCGTTAGCCGGGGGCGGAGGAAAGATTGAGGGATGCACGCCATTCGTTACGTTTAAGGTGTAATTCAATATGAACACCGATCCGCTCGACGATTTGCTCGGGGCATACTCCAAGCAGTCCACTCCACCGCCACCCGACCGTCTGACTTCCGGTGTATGGCGCGAAATCGAACTCCGCCGCAGTCAGACCTTCTGGCGGCGCGTGCTGCCCTCGCTCGACTGGCAGGAAATATTCAGCGAACCACGTGTGACCGTGCCGGCGTTAGCGCTGGCGTTGTTCATTGGCGTGCTCCCCGCCGTAGCGACGCGCTCCTACGGGCAAGCCGCTCTCGCCCGCGAATCACTCCATTTTGACGTCTTCTCGTCCAAGGTCCCCGTGACGACTCTTTGGACCGACACCCTCACGGTCCGCAAATCGCCATGAAGCGCATCGCGGGATTTTTTATCGCCGTGGTCGCGGTCGCGATGCTCTCGTCTTTTCTCACCATCCGCTGGGTCGAGGCGCGCCATGCGGCGATTCGCGATTCCCATGAGTGGTTGCACTCCGAACTGAAAATTTCTCCCGAACAACACCGGGCGCTCGAATCCATCGAGACGAAATTTGCGGAGAAAAACCGCAAGGTCCGGGAGGAGATGCGGACGGCAAATCACGAACTGGCCCTCGCCATCGCAAAAGGCCAGCCAGACGCACCGGAAATCTCAGCGGCCATCGGGAAAATCCATTTGCGCATGGGTGAACTTCAGAACGCCTCCATCGATCATCTCTTTGAAATGCGCGCGCATCTAACGCCCGAGCAAGGTGCCGCTCTACTGCGCGTGGCCCAGCAGTCGTTGGATGAGGCCCCTTGATTTGTGCTGTGGACCCTGACTTGCCGCTACTTAAGGCGCTCGTCGCAGGCGAAGATTTGGCACTCAACGAGCTGATCGAACGCCATCGCGAGGCACTTTTTTCCTTCGTCTTTCGCTACCTGCGAAACGAGTCGGCGGCGCATGATGTCGTGCAGGAGTGCTTTGTTCGGCTCTATTTTAAAGCCGCATCCTTCAAACCGCACTCGACGGTAAAGACCTGGCTTTACACTATTGCCGCGAACTTGAGCCGCGATCGGTTACGCTGGCTGGAGCGTCGGCGCAACGACGTCTCGCTCGACGCCCCGTCCGCGAGCCAAGGCGGGCAGTCGCGACCGGTTCAGACGGATGCTTCCCCACTGCCTTCCGAACGAGCCGCCGAAGCGGACCGCTTCACGGCGCTGCAACGGGCCATCGATCAGCTCCCCGAAAAACTCCGGCTGGCCGTCGTCTTGTGTGCCTTGGAAGGGAAAACTCACCAGGAGGCGGCAGAGATCGTGGGCACTACATCCAAGACTATCGAGCTGCGGATATATCACGCGAAAGCGAAACTACGCGAACTCCTCGGGGGTAGTTTAGCCAAAGAGTGAACTTCCTGCCGAGGTAAGGATAGGCCAGCGGCGAGAGCGGACGAATACGGAGAAAGTGCCTAAGCCGTCACCGCGAGGCTGCAAACATCCCGGCGGGGTCACCTTCGACAAGCTGCATCTTGATCATTTGAAGATAACGCTGGCCTTGTTCGGCGGTCATGCATGCGGCGACTTCGTAGGCATATTTCAGCATGGACGCGTGGCATCCACCCTGAATTCGCGCCTGCTCGGCGATGACCGCGCCAGTCTTTTCCGACCACTCGGTTTGGCTTCTGAGCAGGTCGGCGAGACTCCGATGCACCGCCATGTAGCGAGTGCAGTAGTCGGCGCAAACGGGGCGGTAGGCGCGATGAAGCGCGAGGATGTTTTCGTATTGCGCCGGTGTTAGGGCGAATTCGCGTTTGAGCCACTCCAACTCAGCATCGGTCCCATCGGGCGTCACGACCACGACCGATGCCATCGCGCGATAAAAACAAACGTGGTAGGAAATCGCGCCGACCGCACCGATGAGGCCGAGCAGGACGAGAAGTTTTTTCATCGAGCCAGGGGCGAGGCGGTCGCGGTCATTGCCATCGGATCGATCGACGCGAGGTAGTGGCGGGCGGAATCTAAACGATACTGGTCACGCACGTGACCGGCGCGCCAGTTGCCGGCCGTGACGCCGGTCCAGGCCGTCACCAGCAGCAGCGCCACGGCGTAGGTGGGCTTGGTCAGCCGCACGAAAATCCATTCGCGCAATGTTTCAGAATGCCGACCGCCGCGTGTTTCCCCCTCTTCAGCAATGCGACGCCAGACTACAGCTTCAAAATTAGGAGCCGCCGGTGGCGAGACCTTCCAAGCGTTGAGCACCACCCTTAATGTTGGGTCGGAATCGTTCTTCATGGCATGGGAGGGCGAAGCGGATTGCGGACTGCTGCTGGTTCTTTCACTAGTAATACACCGCAGTGCGAAAAATCCCTCGGGGTTTCTCTCGCCGATTGCGACGAAGTCAGGAAGGCAGGCTCTCAGGCCTTGTCGGAAGACTACCTGGTCGGGGAAAAGTCTTTCCCCGCGTGCGAGTCTGCTTCTCGCCCTCCCCATTCCAGCGGGGACGCCCCGCAACGCCCCGATGCGCTGCGCGCTTTTTCTCCCAGTAGACTGGCCGCAGCGTTCTCCAACTTACCGGGCGGTCAAGGTCGCTGCGCTTCCTCCACGAGGGCACGCTTCCCCTTCGTCGGGACGGCATACCGTCCGCTCCTCCGCGCGCACCCTCGCTTGACTTCGCCCGGTGCGGGGGAACGTCCGCTGCCAGAGCGCAACACGCACTCAATTCCGAGTGCCGGCGTTGAGGCGCGGCGTTTCTTGTCATGCACATCGAATCCACCTCGCACGAACCTCCTTACCGCACGGGCACGCTCAAAGGACTCACGCTCGACGAAGTTCAGGAAATGCTCCCCGATATTTCAGCGGACATTCGTGTCTCGGGTGATCGAAAGGTAACGATGACGTGGCGTTTCTTGGCGAACCGGAAGCCGTGCGGTATTTGGGACTATCGCAAGAGCTACGAACTGCGCGGTGAACTTTCGACGTTTGGGCCGGATGAAATTTTTGCCGCTCTTTTCGGCGAGGCTTACACGACGCTTTAGGCGTTGCTTCACGTTCGGCGAGGGCGGGGCAAGCCCGCCCTCTTTATTTTCACGACATTCCTGAAGCAAAAACGAATGCCGGCTGATGCCGGGATTTTCTAGCGTGAGCGGGCGCATTCGTCCCTCCGGCGCTCCGCTCCGATTCCGGCTCCCGTCCGTTCGTTGCGGTCGGAGACGGCTGGGTTCACGCGCTCACGGCCTTTCGCCTGCACTCCGCTCCCGCACCTGCGCGGTGAACCCGCCCGCTTGAATCAGAGGCCATCACCTCAAAATCGGATTTTATTTTGACGGGTCATCATCTGCAAACCTTCGCCCGCTGCACGCACCAGTCTGAATCCGGCGCGTGCGCCAAATGCACGAACGCGCACGCCGTAGTCGAACTTTCCGCTGTGCCGGAGTCTGCGCCGCCCAGCGCGCCCGCTCGCCATGATGATTCTCTGGATCAATGGATCGCCTGCCTGCTCGGCCTCGCTGTCGCCGCGCTCTCCAGCACCGGAGTCATTATCTGGTGGCGCAAATTGCGCGGGCGAAGACGTGAAACCGCACCTCGCTTCCACTCGAATCCTGACCCGCGAGTCCGATCCCAAACAAAATCGAAGCCGTCCAGTCAGTACCCCGAGCTGCTACAAGTTCTTAATTGATTATATTCCAATATATTGAGTTTAATTAGATAACGCATCAACGCATTCAAATATGTTGATATTTATGATCGACCGCGCGGCTGTCTTTTGTTTGCTTGAGCCGTTCTTTCCAATCGCGGCCCTCGTGGGTCGCGTGTGATCGCTGCGGACGGGGAAGGCCGTGAGAACCGGCCACAGTCGCGCTACGGTATCGAGTTACAGGCTCTCATCCCAACCCGGTCATGAACACCCGGACGGAGCAAAGCACAGCCGCGTTCCCATGCGGCCAAGGCGAGAGAACCAGAAGCAGGGCGCGGCCTCATCGGCCGCCCCGGCATAAACTCGGAGTCCGAATACCCAGCAGCGGTTTCTTCAAAACCAGAATGCTCCTCATCGCATGAATGAACGGACTCCCATGAATAAGAAAATACCCATCACCCACACGCTCGGCTATCCCCGCATCGGGGAGAAGCGCGAGCTGAAGAAAGCCACCGAAGCCTACTGGCAAGGCAAGCTGTCCCGCGCCGAACTCGAAACCGTCGCGCGCGATCTGCGCCGCCAAAACTGGCTCACCCAGCAAGCGGCCGGAATCGACCTGATTCCCTCCAACGATTTCAGCTTCTACGACCAGATGCTGGATCTCAGTTGCCTCGTTGGCAACGTCCCGCGTCGTTTCGGTTGGCGCGGCCACGAGGTCGATCTCGACACCCGTTTCGCGATCGCTCGCGGCGTGCGCAACAAAGCTGCGGTCAAAGCCAGCGACCACGCCGCCGGCTGCACCTGCGCCGAGCACGCGACCCCGGCTCCGGGCGAAACGTTCGCCAGTGAGATGACCAAGTGGTTCGACACAAATTACCACTACATCGTCCCGGAGTTTTGCGCGGAGCGGCAGTTTGCTCTCTCTGCCACGAAAATCTTCGACGAATTCTCCGAGGCGCTCGCGCTCGGGATTAAGACCAAGCCGGTCCTGATCGGACCCGTCACCTATCTCAAACTGGGCAAGGTGCAGGACGCCCAAAATCCCTCGTTCAATCGGCTCGAACTGCTGCCGCGTTTGCTGCCGGTCTATGTCGAGATTCTGCAAAAACTGGCGGTGCTCGGAGCCGAATGGATTCAACTCGACGAACCGATCTTCGCGCTCGATCTCACCATCGACGAACGCGCCGCACTAACCACCGCCTATGCGACGCTCGCCGCCGCTGCACCGCAACTGAAGATCATGGTCGCCGCGTATTTCGGGGGCTTGCGCGATAATTTGCGCACTTTTCTCGATCTGCCCGTTTACGCGCTCCACTTCGACGTTGTGAGAGAACCGCGCGAACTCGACACCGTCCTGCGCGAATTCGATGGCAGGAAACTGCTGTCGCTCGGCGTGGTGGATGGCCGCAACATCTGGCGCAGCGACTTCGCCGCCGTCCTTCCGCTGCTCAACAAAGCAATTTCACTCTTCGGCGGGGAACGCTTCCTGATCGCCCCATCATGCTCTTTGCAGCACGTGCCGGTCACCTTGCGCAACGAGACCAAACTCGATGCGGAGTTCAAGGGATGGCTCGCTTACGCCGAGGAAAAACTCACGGAGGTCGTCATCCTGCGCGATCTCGCCGCCGGCATCGCCCGACTCGAAGCCGCTGCCGCGAATCAGGCCGCGGCGGAGTCGCGTCGTATCAGCCCGCGCATCCATCGCCCGGTGGTCAAGGAACGCGTCGCTCGCGTCGCCCAGGCTGACCTCAATCGCGCTTCCGCGTTCTCCCAGCGTCAAGTCAGTCAGCGCAAAAGGCTCGGCTTGCCGCTCTTTCCCACGACGACCATCGGTTCTTTTCCGCAGACCGATGCGGTGCGTGCCGCCCGCGCCAAGTGGAAGAAAGGCGAACTCAACAACGCCGACTACGATAAATTCTTGGAAGCCGAAACCCTCGCGTGTGTGCGCTACCAGGAGGAAATCGGCATCGATATGCTCGTCCACGGCGAATACGAGCGGAACGACATGGTCGAATATTTCGGCGAACAGCTCGATGGATTCGCGTTCACCGAAAACGGCTGGGTGCAGAGTTACGGCTCCCGCTACGTCAAGCCGCCGGTTATTTACGGCGATGTCGCCCGGCCAAAGCCCATGACCGTGCGTTGGTCCGCGTTCGCGCAGTCACTCACCAAGCGCCCGATGAAGGGCATGCTCACCGGTCCGGTGACGGTTCTCCAATGGAGTTTCGTGCGCAACGATCAGTCGCGCCGCGACACGACGTTTCAAATCGCTCTGGCCCTGCGCGACGAAGTTCTCGATCTCGAAAAGGCCGGCATCGCCGCCATTCAGATCGACGAGCCGGCCATCCGCGAAGGTCTGCCTCTCCGACGGGAAGACTGGAAACATTACCTCGATTGGGCGGTGAGCGCGTTTCGTTTGAGTGCGGCGGGCGTGCGGGACGACACGCAGATCCACACGCACATGTGTTACGCGGAGTTCAACGACATCATTGAGCCCATCGCCGCTCTCGACGCGGATGTCATCACGATTGAAACGTCGCGCTCCAACATGGAGCTGCTGGAGGCATTCGTGAACTTCAAGTATCCGAACGAAATCGGGCCGGGTGTTTACGACATCCACTCGCCGCGCGTGCCCACCGTCGAGGAGATGGAAAACCTCATCGCCAAGGCGGTGAACGTGCTCCCGCTCGAAAACGTGTGGGTGAATCCCGACTGCGGGCTCAAGACCCGCGGATGGGCGGAAGTGAAGCCGTCACTCGCCAACCTCGTCACGGCGGCGAAGCGCTTGCGCGAACGTTTCGCCAGCCAGGCTGCAGCAACCACGACCACGAAACGGTAAGCCAAGTCACGCCGCCGCCGCGTCGGGCACCACCTGACGCGGCGGCGGTTCTCCTTTTCAAAGAAACTCAACCTCCCGCTCTCATGTCTCAGACCGCACTCCTCGACTATCTTGCGCAAACACCGCGCGAATCCATCAACAACGCTGTCGTCGCCTATCTCGCGAATCTCAGCGAGACCGCCCAGATCGCACCGTCGATTGCGCGGGCCATCGTGCAGGAACTCGCCGATCAGCGCAGCCACCTGAAGCTCATCGCAAGCGAGAACTACTGTTCGCTGTCCACGCAGCTCACGATGGGCAATCTGCTCACCGACAAATACGCCGAGGGCTTTCCGCATTCGCGCTTCTACGCCGGTTGCGACAACGTCGATTTGATCGAGGACTATGCCTGTGAACAGGCCCGGAAACTATTCGGCGTCGAGCACGCCTACGTGCAGCCGCACAGCGGAGCCGACGCCAACCTCGTCGCCTATTGGGCGATCCTCAGTGCCCGCGTCATCACTCCCGCGTTGGCGGCCGGAGGGGAAACCAATCCCTCCAAATTATCCACGGCGGATTGGAATGTCATCCGCGCCAAGACCGGCAACCAACGCCTGCTCGGCTTGGATTATTATTCCGGCGGCCACCTCACGCACGGCTATCGTCATAATATTTCCGCGCAGATGTTCGAGGCGCATTCCTATCAGGTGGATCGTCAGACCGGACTCATCGACTACGACGCCGTTGAGAAACAAGCCCTGGAATTGAAGCCGTTGATTTTGCTCGCCGGTTACAGCGCCTATCCCCGGAAAATTGATTTCCGCCGGATGCGCGCCATCGCCGACCAGGTCGGAGCCGTTCTGATGGTGGACATGGCGCATTTCGCCGGGCTCGTCGCGGGCGGCGTGTTCAAAGATGAATTCAGCCCGATCCCGTTTGCGCACGTCGTGACCACCACGACGCACAAGACGCTGCGCGGACCACGCGGCGGCGCGGTTTTCTGCACCAAGGAATTCGCCGAGCATGTGGACAAGGGCTGTCCGATGGTGCTCGGCGGCCCGCTGCCGCATGTGATGGCGGCCAAAGGCGTCGCGTTCACCGAAGCGAACCAGCCGGAATTCCGGCACTACGCCCAGGCCATTGTCGATAACGCCCGCACCTTGGCCGAGGCCTGTGTCGCAGAAGGCATGACCGTTCCCACCGGTGGCACCGACAATCATCTCCTGTTGATTGACGTGCGCCCATTCGGTTTGACGGGCCGTCAAGCGGAGAGCGCGGTGCGCCGGTGCGGGATCACGCTCAACCGCAACTCGCTCCCGTTCGACCCCAACGGCCCTTGGTATACCAGCGGACTGCGCATCGGGACGCCCGCTGTCACCACGCTGGGCATGGGACGGACCGAAATGAAGGAGATCGCCGCCGTCCTAAAATTGATCCTCGCCAACACGGAAGCCGAGGAAGCGAAAGCGGATGGGAAACCCACGACGCGTCACAAGGCAAAATTCACCATCAAACCGGAAGCGGAAACCGAAGCACGCCAACGCCTCCACGCACTGCTGTCACGTTTCCCGGTTTATCCGCAGCTCGATCTCGCGATTTTGAAAAAACACTTCGGCTGAGCGGCTACAAGCCCGCCGCCCAGCGCAGCAAACCAAGCGCGGCTGCGCTACCCACAACGGGAATGATGTCCCACTTCCATTTTTGCATTCCGATGAATGCGACGACGGCGATGATGACACCGGACCAGTTCACAGCGGCACCGCTCGGCGCGAGCACATGCAGCCCGAACCACACCGCGAGATTGAGCACGACGCCGACCACGGCGGCAGTGATAGCGGAAAGCGCGGCAGTCAGTTGCTTGTTGTCCCGCAACCGCTCGATGTAGGGCGCTCCGAGGAAAATCCACAGGAAGCACGGGAGGAACGTTGCCCATGTCGTCATCACTGCGCCCAGCGTAGCCCCGACAAGCGGCGAGAAGGGCGCGGGCATTTTCCACGCGCCAACGAAGCCGACAAATTGAAGCACCATGATGAGTGGCCCCGGTGTCGTCTCAGCCAGTGCGAGGCCGTCGAGCATCTGGCCCGGCGCGAGCCACTGGTAGTGCTGCACCGCTTGCTGGGAAACATACGGCAGCACCGCATACGCGCCGCCAAACGTGACCATCGCGGCCTTGCTGAAAAACATCCCCTGTTTGAACAGCACGTTATCCCAGCCAAGCAAAGCACCCGTGAGCAGAATCGGCACCCACCAGAGCACTCCGCAGACGGCGCAAACCCGCAGCGCACGTCCAAGCGTAGGAATCGCGTGGGCCACCGCTTCCTCGCCAATCACGCTGCCGCCGGTCTTTTTTCCACCGTGGCCTTTCACGACTTGGAATTTCCCAGGAAGGAACTTGTCGCC
>JANYBX010000021.1 GCA_025360615.1 Opitutia bacterium | reverse complement strand
TAGAAGTCGGTCATGGCCTTCACCTCGGCCTTGCCCTCGGGCGTGTAGATGGCGGCGGCGGCCTTCTGCACGGGATAGGAGACGCCGTTGAACTTGGTCGTGTGGCGGCGGTTCCAGAGCGCGTGGACGGGGTGGGCGTTGCCCGCGACGTCGTAGGCGACGAGTTTCTTTGGAACGACGGTGTAGGCGCAGCGCGTGCCGGTGAAGCCGGCGGTCTTCGAGAAGCTGCGGAACTCGATGGCGACATCGCGCGCGCCGGGAATTTCGTAGATCGAGTGGGGAATCGCGGGGTCGCGGATGTAGGCCTCGTAGGCGGAGTCGAAGAGGATGATGGCGTTGTTCGCTTTCGCGTAGGCGACCCAGGCCGTGAGTTGTTCGCGCGTGGCGACGGCCCCGGTGGGGTTGTTGGGAAAGCAGAGATAGATGAGGTCGGTCGGCGTGGTCGGGATCCCGGGCACGTAGCCGTTGGCCGGCGTGCAATCGAGGTAGGTGATGCCGGCGTAGCGGCCGTCGATGTTGGCGCCGGTGCGGCCGGCCATGACGTTGGTGTCGATATAGACGGGGTAAACGGGATCGGGGATCGCGAGCCGGAGCCCTTCGGTGGCGAAGATTTCCTGGATGTTGCCGCAATCGCACTTCGAACCGTCTGAGATGAAAATCTCGTCGGGGTCGATGGCGCAGCCGCGCGCGGCGTAGTCGTGGCTCGCGACGGCTTCGCGGAGGAACGCGTAGCCCTGCTCGGGGCCGTAGCCTTTGAACGTGGCGCGCACGGCCATCTCGTCGGTCGCGGCGTGGAGCGCGGCGGTGCAGACGGCGGGAAGCGGCTCGGTCACGTCGCCGATGCCGAGGCGGATGACGGGCTTCGCGGGGTTGGCGGCGACGTAGGCGGTGACGCGCTTGGCGATGTCGGCGAAGAGGTAGGAGGCCTTGAGCTTGGTGTAGTTTTCGTTGATGCGGATCATGGGGATGAGGGCGTTTTTAAAGTGGCGCGGGATTGGGCGAAAAACTTGAACAAACGCAGCGGGGTGGGTTTGTTCAAGCCCGACGTTGTCCCAAATCGGCACACCCCCCTATGAAGAAAATCGAATCAGTCGCGGAGATGATGGCAGTGGCTTCGGGTTGGCGGGCGGAAGGGAAGGCCGTCGCGCTCGTGCCGACGATGGGCGCGCTCCACGCCGGACAGGAGGCGTTGATCCGTGCGGCGGTGGCGAAGGCGGATGTCGTGGTCGTCTCGATTTTCGTGAACCCGCTGCAGTTCGGGCCCAATGAACTGGTCGCGAGTTATCCGCGCAGTTTGGAGCAGGATCTGGCGTTGTGCGAAGCGTGCGGGGTGACGGTGGCGTTTGTGCCGCCGGTGGAGGTGATGTTTCCGCGCGGGCACGCGTCGTTTGTGAGCGAGGAGGCGACGAGCAAGCCGCTGTGCGGCGCGTCGCGGCCGGGGCATTTTCGCGGGGTCACGACGGTGATGGCGAAGCTGTTTAACATCGCGCGGCCGCAGTTCGCGTTCTTCGGCCAGAAGACGGCGCAGCGCGCGGCGGTGGTGCGGCGCATGGCGGATGAACTCAGTTTTGGCGTGGAGATCGTGGTCGTGCCGACGGTGCGCGAAGCCGACGGGCTGGCGGCGGGTGTACGCAATCGCGACTTCAGCGCGAATCAGCGCAACGAAGCGCTCGCGCTGAGCAAGGCGTTGAAGTGCGCGAGGGAAATGTCCGCCGCCGGGGTGCGCAGCACCGACCGGATCATCGCCGAGGCGACTCATATCCTGGGCGAGCACCGGCGCGTGCGCGTGATCTATGTGGCCATCGTCGACGGCCTGACGATGGAAACGATGCGCGATGTCGTGCCCGGCAAAAGCCTGCTCGCGATCGCCGCGTGGGTGGACGAAGTGCGGCTGATCGACAACGTGGTCCTGTAGGGGTAGGCCCACGGGTTCACCGGCGGCTTCGGGGGAAACTACGCCTTTGGTAGTTTTTGGTGGAATCTCCCAAAATCTACCATATCACTGGCCCTTCCCCATGACCGCCCGCGTCGCCGCCGTTGCTCAAACCGACTCACTCAGTCGGCTGCTGGAGCTTTCACACCAGCTCGGGCGCGAGGAGCGTAAGTTCGCGATTCTTGGCGAGGGCAACACCTCGGCGCGCATCTCGGCGGACACGTTTATCGTCAAGGCCAGTGGCTCGAATCTCGCGACGCTTGCGCCCACCGGCGTGACGGAGTGCCGCTTCGCCGACCTCGCGGCTCTGCTCGCGAAAAAGAGCTTGAGCGACGTGGCGATTGACGAAGCGTTGTTTGCGGCGCGCGTCGATCCGCAGGCGAAGAAACCCTCGGTCGAGGCGGTGTTTCACGCGTATCTGCTGACGTTGCCCGGCGTGAATTTTGTTGGCCACACGCATCCGGTCGCGGTGAACCAACTCCTTTGCTCCAAGTTTGCGCGCACGTTTGCCAAGCGCCGCACGTTTCCCGACGAGATCGTGTGTTGCGGCGTCGAGAGCGTGTTCGTGCCTTACACCGATCCGGGCTTGAAACTCGCGCAGGCGATTCAGCGCGCGGTGGTCGCCTACATCAAACGCGTGGCCCGGGCGCCGCGGGTGATTCTCCTCGAAAACCACGGCTTCATCGCGCTCGGGGCCACGCCGGAAGCCGTGCTCGCGGCGACGCTGATGGGCGCGAAGGCCGCCGAGATTTTTGTGGGCGCAGCAGCTATCGGCGGACAACCTCGTTTCCTTTCCCCCGCTCAGGTCGCCCGCATCGCCGGCCGCCCCGATGAGCATTACCGCCAAAAAGCGCTCGGCCTCTGATTTTTTCCGAAACCGAACTGAACCCGAACCAACATGCCCTCCTATAAATTCGTGAACTATTCCTGGGACGATGCCAAAGCCTCGTCCCTCGATTTTGTCGGCCGCCTCGCCTATCGCTCCAATCTCCTCGGCAGCGACCAGCGCATCACCAACACCGGTGGCGGCAACACGTCGTCGAAAGTTTCCGAGAAAGACCCGCTCACCGGCCAGCCCGTCGAAGTGCTTTGGGTCAAAGGCTCCGGCGGCGACCTGCGCACGAGCACGCGCGAAAATTTCTCGTCTCTCTATCAACAGAAGCTCGTCGACCTCCAAAAACTCTACGGCGCGCGCCCCGACAAAGGTCTGAAGGCTGCCGCCGAGGACGAGATGGTCGGCATGTATACGCATGCTACATTCAACCTGAACCCGCGCGCCTCCTCGATCGACACGCCGCTGCACAGCTTCATCAACGGCAAGTTCGTCGATCACATGCACCCGAACGCGGTGATCGCGATCGCGGCCTCGCAGAACTGCGAGAAACTCACGCAGGAAATTTTCAACGGGGAGATGGCCTATGTGCCGTGGATGCGCCCGGGCTTCGAGCTCGGTCTCGCAATGCAGGCCATCGTGCAGAAAAACCCGAAGGTGAAATCCATCATGATGAGCCAGCACGGCTTCATCTCCTGGGCCGACGACGAGAAAAGCTGCTACACCAACACGCTCGACTGCATCGAGA
>JANYBX010000544.1 GCA_025360615.1 Opitutia bacterium | reverse complement strand
CTGCGAAGGTGCGCGCCGACCTCGCGGGCGATTTTGGCTTTGATCTGTTTCGCGAGGGCGAGGGCGCGGGCGGGTTGTGCGAAATCGCCGGTGAGTTCGCATTCGAGTTCGTCGATCGACTGGATTTTTTTCACGGGCACGCAGGACTCGACGATTTCCTTGAGGCGGCGGTGATACTGGATGTAGAGCTCGGGGCGGGCTTCGACGATGACGATGCCGGGGCAGCGTTGGCGGCACTCGGCGACGCGGGCGTTGCGGGTGAGGCCGAGGGCCTTGGCTTCGATGCTGATGGCGATGCAGCCGGTGGTCTCGGCGAGGACGGGCACGATGCCGACGGGGCGGCCGCGCAGTTCCGGGCGCTCCTGTTGCTCGACGGAGGCGAAGTAGGAATTGAAATCGATGGCGAGCGCGCGGAGCACAGGGGGAAAGTTTTGGCAGAGAAAAACCGCTGTCAAACGGCGCGCGGTGCGGCCAGTGTGCCGCGCCATGCGCATCGCCGTTCTCTCCGACACGCACGACAAGTTTCCGCCGGGCCTGCCGGAGCGGCTGCGCGCGGCGGACGAGATCTGGCATTTGGGCGATGTGTGTGCACCGGAGACGCTGGTGGAATTTGAAAGGCTCGGGAAACCGCTGCGGGTGGTGCTCGGCAACAACGACTCGAATCCGGGGTGGCCGCTGGCGATCCAGCTGGAGCGGGAGGGGATGAAATTTTACCTGACGCACATCCCGCCGAGCCGGGCGCCGGCGGGGGTGCAGGTGGTGTTGCACGGGCACACGCATGTGCCGCGCGATGAGCTGGGCATGACGGCGCGGTGGCTGAACCCGGGCTGCATCACGCGGCCGAGCCGCGGCTGGCCGCCGAGTTTTGCGTGGCTGACGGTCGAGAAGGGGAAGGCGCTCGGGTGGGACGTGGTGCGAGTGTGAATGCGCGAGCGGGCTTGCGACGGATAATTTTTAACCACGGATTACACGGATGAACACGGATGAAGGCCGGAGGGGTGAAGCTGAAGCGAAGATCGAGACGCTGGGCGGACCGATCACGGTGGAGGATTTTGGTGGGCTGGTGGAATTGTTGACGGCGTGCGTCGAAGGTGGAGCGTCGATTGGATTTCTGGCGCCGCTGGCGAGGGCAGACGCGGAAACGTATTGGCGGAAAATCGCGGGAGATTTGCCTAGTGGCTATCGGGTGCTGCTGGTGGCGCGCGATGCGGCGGGGTTGATCGTGGGCAGCGCGCAGTTGGCGCTCGAGGCGCGGGCGAATGGGCGGCATCGGGCGGAGGTGCAGAAGGTAATGGTGCGGCCGGCGTGGCGGCGGCGGGGGATCGCGGCGCGACTCATGGCAGAGGTCGAGCGGATCGCACGCGAGCGCGGCGTGCGGTTGTTGTTTCTCGACACGAGCGACAGCCATGCCGGGGCGCGCGAACTCTACGAGGCGCTGCAGTATGTGTATGTCGGCGGGATTCCGGGCTACGCGCTCGATCCGCGCGGCAGGCCGGAAAAGAACGCGATTTTTTATAAGACGCTCGCGGCGGGCGCGTGAATGGTTTCACTCGGCGGGCAACGTGAGTCACGAGCAGCAACAGGATTTGTTCGGATTGTTTTCGCCGGCGCCGGGCGTGCATCACGCGCCACCGGCCGAGGCGCATCACTTGCAGGAGAAGGTCGTGTTCGAGCGGAGCCACCGGGCGCGGAATTACCGGCTGACGTTGCGGCGGGACGGCACGGCGGTGGCGACGATCCCCTCGCGCGGTTCGCAGCGGGAGGCGGAGCGCTTCGTGGCGGAAAACGGCGAATGGCTGGAACGGGCCCGGGCCCGCCAGCGCCGCCGGCCGCGTGGCGCGGAGGTGTGGACGCTGGGCACGCGCGTGCTGTGGCGCGGGGAGCTGGTGGAGATTCGCGCGGCGGTGACGGGGGAAAAACCGCAGGTGTGCCTGGCGGCGGATGTGTTTCGCGTGCCGACGTTCGACGGGGATTTGCGACCGACGCTGGAGGCGCAGTTCGCGCGACGGGCGAAGATTGAGTTGCCGGCGCGCACGTGGGAGTTGTCGGCGGTGACGGGCGTCGAGGTGAAGCACGTGACGGTGCGCAACCAGCGTTCGCGCTGGGGCTCATGTTCGGTGACGGGGACGATCTCGCTCAACTGGCGGCTGGTGCAGACGCCGGAGTTTGTGCGGGACTACATCGTTTACCACGAGCTGATGCACGTGCGGGAGATGAACCACTCGGAGCGTTTTTGGGCACGGGTCGAAGAGGTGTGCCCGGGCTGGCGCGAGGCGGAGCGGTGGCTCAAGCGGAACGGTTCGCTGGTGGGCTTGTGAGCGGCGGGAAGCGGGCTCACGTAGCAATTGGGTGACGCCAGATTTTTGCCGGGATCAAAGCGGAAAAACCTGAGTCGATGGAGTCATGCCCAGCCAAAAAGTTCGCAAGCCCGCCGGCGCCGCCGGCGCCGAGAAAAAATCGCTGGGCGCGAAAATGCCCCGGGCTTTGAGGCGGGCGGCGCGGGGCACGTTGCTCGCGGCTGGGCTGACGATGGCGCAGTGGTCGGTCGATGTCGCGGCGATGGAGACGAAGCTGTTTTCGCCGGGAGCGGTGGATCGGTTGCGGGCACCGATCACGCGGTTTCGCGACTGAACGCGGCGCGCCGCGAGGCGGTGGAAACACGCGGACTGCGGCTGGTGTTTACCGGAAATCGATCAGCTCAACTTCGAAGACGAGCGTGGCTTTCGGCGGGATCGAGGGCGGTTTGCCTTTCGCGCCGTAGCCGAGCCAGTAGGGGATGACGAGGGTGCGCTTTTCGCCTTTTTTCATCCCGAGAAAGGCCTCGTCCCAACCGGCGATGACGGAGCCGATACCCACGCGGAAAGTGAGGGGCGCGCCGCGTTTGTAGGAGCTGTCGAAGGGTGTGCCGTCGAGCAGGCGGCCATCGTAGTGGGCGATGACTTCACCGCCGAGGCGCGGGTGGCCGTCGCCGGTTCCCGGAGTGCGCTCAACCCAGAGGAGGCCGGTGGCGGACTTGCGGGCATTGCCGTAGGTTTTAGCGATGAGGAGGGCGTCGTCGGTGGTGAGTTGCGGGGCGTTCTCGGCGAGCGCGGAGCGCATGGCGGAGTTAATGGGACGGCCGGGATTGTTGCGCGCGAACATGCCGGAACGCACGACGAGGGCGATGGTGGCGAGCAAAACACCGAGAAGCGCGAGATAGAAAAAGCTGCGGAGCGGCGTGGAGGGCATGAGGACGCGACAAGAGCGCAACCGGCGCGAAAGGCAATCGCCGGGCCGGCGGTGGCTGGTCGGTTCAGCGGATCGAGCAGCGAGCCAAACAACCGGCCCTTGCTGGCCGGAATTTTTTCCAGCCGCAGGCTGAACGCCCGGACCGCCGACCAGAGACGAGCAAGCGTGGCCGGGGCATCAGACGCGCGGGGGTCCGAGAGGGGGGAGACGAGCTATAGTCCGTAAGTGATCGTCCGCGCATTCCCGACGCCGCTGATGGTGATGGTGACGCCGGCAGTGAAGTTTATGGGGTAGGTTTCGTTTGCGACCGCGTTCAAGACCTTCACGTAGTTTGTCGGACCAACAAGATTGGTCAGGGAAACGGTGCTGCCGCCATATTCCATCAGGTATTGATCGGCGGCACCTGAGAGTTGGCGGGCATTGTTGAGCACGGCTTTGTCCTGAGAGGCCACGCGGACTCTTTGGAAGCCGGGAATCGCCATGGCGGCCAGAAGGCCGATAATGACGACGACGATCATTATTTCGACGAGGGTGAATCCCCCCTCGGCTGGGTTTAAGGAACGGGTATGCATGATAATAATAATAAATGCCGGGATAAATATCGGCGAAGTAGGGGTAGCATGAAACAGAGGAAAATACACGCAAAGACGTTGCAAGAATAGGTGAAAAGGCGGGATCTCATTATTTCTCACCTACTTAATGTAAGGCAGGATAGGGCGAGGGGTGCGGATCGGGAATGAGGTGGGATTTTTTTGTCTGCCGGTGGCGCGGGCGAGCGAAGGCTGATTCGCATCACGACAAAAACGCCCGGTGGGATTTCAGTTGGGCTCCAGTTTGAAAATCAAGTTGTCGACGAGGGCGTCCACGTGGTGCTTGAGCGCTTCGGTGGTGGGGAGAGGCGGGCCCGAGGTGCCCCGGGTTCGGGCGATGGCAGCATCGGCCTGCGTGCGAGCAGCGGCGAGAAAATCCTGCTTGACCTGATGAAACGCTCCGTCGTGCATGAAGTCTTTCACGGTGCCGGCGAGGCCCATGAACCGGGCGGTGCTGTCCTCGCCGATCCAGAGTTTCCATTCGGTGCGATCCGCGAGGTAGAGGAGCAGAGCGCCTTGCTTGAGCACGCCGAGTTTTTCCGCGAGGTCGTGAAGGTAGAGGTTGAGCTTGCGACCGTCGGTGTCGGGCGGGGCGTGGGCGAGCAGGCGCGCGTGGATTTTCACGCCGTTCACGCGGGCGAAATGGGTGAGTTTAGAGTGGAAGGCTCGCGCACGCGGCGGCTCGGTCGGCAGCAGGTGGTCGGGATCCTCGAAGTAGAGCGATGGGCCTGGCGGGATGCTTGCCGAAGAGCCGGCTTGCGCGATGAGCGCGGCAAAGGAAAAGGCGTCGGCGCGGAAATTCCCGGCGGCGGGACCGAGACGAAGGATGCGGACGGACATCGTGTCGCCTGGTCGGATGAGCGGGAGAATCGCGAGGCCGCGGACGACGCGGCCGAAGACGGAGTGGAGGTAGTTGAGGCGGTTCGTCTCGCGCAGCGTGATGAAGAATTGGGAGCCGTTGGTGTCGGGGCCGCTGTTGGCCATGGAGAGCGTGCCGGCGGCGTCGTGGCGGAGGCCGGCGACGAATTCGTCGGGGAAGGTGTAGCCGGGGCCGCCCTCGCCGGTGCCGAGCGGGTCGCCGCCTTGGACGACAAAATCGGGGACGACCCGGTGAAATTTCAGGCCGTGGAAAAACGGCCGGCGGGGCGAAGGCCCGAGGGTGCCCTCGGCGAGGCCGACGAAACTGGTGACGGTGAGCGGAGCTTGCGCGAAGGAGAGCTCGCAGATGAGCGCGCCGCGCGGAGTCGTGATTTCGGCGTAGAGGCCGGGCGCGAGGGGAGCATCCGGGATGAGATGGGCCGGCTCGGCGGCGGAAATTGAAGCATGGGCGGCGGCGAGTGCGAAGGCGGAGAGCCGGCCGAAGATCATGGGGACAAAGCCCTCCGCCGCGCCCGGAGGCTATGCGAGGAAGGAACAGATGTATTCGCAGAGGCCGCTGCCCACGGCGATGGTGAAGCCGTTTTTGGCGGGCACGTCGAAGAACGTGCCGGCGGCGTAATCCTGCGTCGCGGTCTGGCCGTCGAGGGTGACGCGGCAGGCACCGGCGACGATCTCCATGCGCTCGGCGGCGTCCGTCCCAAAATGATACGAGCCGGGGCGGATGAGCCCGAGGGTCTTTTTTATGTCGCCGGCGAAGAGGACGGTGTGACTGACGACGTTGCCGTCGAAATAAACATTGGCCTTGGTCACGACGGTGACGCCGGCGAACTGGGTGGGGAGGGCGGACATGGTGGGGCGACGCTGAGTTTCCGCGCCGGGTGAGGCAAGCGCGCGGTGGGAATTTTGGGGAGGTGGCGGATTTGAGGATGCCGTGCAATTGGGACGGTTGGCTTGACCCGGTGAAGGACCAGCGCAGCGTCGCGAAAATGAATTTGCGACGGGGAGTTTGGTGCGCCTTGGGCCTGGCAGTGGCGGGCGCTCGCGCCGGGGAGCCGATGATTACGCTGCCGCTGGGGCCGGCGAAAACGGCGGAGAAGCCCGGCGTCGCGGCAGCAGGGGCGGGCTTTTTTCACTTCGAGCCGCCGGCGATCCATTACACGCCCGCGACGGTGATGGAGCGGGCGTTCGAGGACAGGTTGGTGCGAATGCAGGATGGCGTGGCGCGGCGCGTGGAGCCGGCGCAGCTCGCGGGGGTGAAGTTCTACGCGCTCTATTTTGCCGCGGGGTGGAACGCATCTTGCCGGGCGTTCACGGAGAAACTCGCGGAGGCTTATCCGAAGTTGCGGGAGCTTTATCCTGAGTTCGAGCTGGTGATGGTGAGCCGCGATCAGTCGCGGGCGGCAATGGTTACGTCGATGCACATCGAGCAGATGCCGTGGCTCGCGGTGCGTTGGGATCTCAACGTCGGGGCCACGGAAATCACGCGTTATGGGCGGGGGATCCCTTGTCTCGTGCTGATCGACGCGGAGGGGAAGGTGCTCGCCGACACGTATCGCGAGGGCGCGCTGGTCGGATCAGATGCGGTGCTGAAGGATATTTGGAAAACTTTGTTCGACTACCGGCGGGGTCATCCGGCGGTGAAGGTGAAGGGCTGAGGAGTAAAAAAGGCAGGGCGCGTTTTCCGCAACGCGCCGGTTGGACTCCGCGTTGTTAGTGAGCGGAGTCGAAGCGGCGGGTGAGGGATCACCTGGCCTACCTTCACGATTCGGTGTAGAGGCGGTAGAGGGCTTGAGTGCCGAGGTCTTCCCAGCCGCGGGTGGCGACGTGATCGTAGAGTTTTTTCGCGGCGGCGAGGCCGGGGAGTTCGAGTTTCAGCTCGGCGGCGGATTCGAGCGCGAGACGCATGTCCTTGAGGAAATGTTTCACGTAGAAGCCGGGCGCGAAATCGCCGCGGAGCGCGCGAGGGCCGAGGTTGAGCATCGCCCAGCTGGTGGCGGCACCGCCGCCGATGCTTTCCAAAACGCGCGCGGGATCGAGGCCGGCGGCGCGGGCGTAGGCGAGGGCCTCAACCCACGCCATCATGCCGGAGGCGACGGCCACTTGATTGGCGAGCTTGCAGTGCTGGCCGGAGCCGGCGGGACCGTGGCGGAGAATGTTTTTGCCCATCAGGGCGAGCAGGGGTTGGGCACGGGCGAAGGCGGCTTCGTCGCCGCCGACCATGATGACGAGGCGGGCTTCGCGGGCGCCGATGTCGCCGCCGGAGACGGGGGCGTCGAGCGCCGAGAGGCCGCGGGCGGTGGCGGCGGTGGCGAGGCGGCGGGCGAGTGCGGGGCTCGACGTGGTCAGGTCGATGAGGAGCGCGCCGGGTCGCGCGTTCGCGACGATTCCGCCGGGGGCGAGGTAGGTGGCTTCGACGTCGGCGGGGTAGCCGACCATGGTGAGGACGATATTGGCGGCAGCGGCGGCTTGGCCGGCGGAGTCGTGCCAGTGGGCGCCGGCGGAGAGCAGGGAGGCGGCTTTTTCCTTGGTGCGGTTGTGAACGTGGAGGGGGTGGCCGGCGCGTTGGAGGTGGCTGGCCATGCTGCGGCCCATGACGCCGGTGCCGATGAAAGCGAGGGAGAGAGCGGTGGGAGTGGACATGGAGAGGGGGAGAGAAAGCGGAGAAAAAGAAGGAGCACGAGCACGAGTAGGAGCACGAGGCCGATGGGTCGGGTGGGTGGAAATAAATTTGCGCGGGCGGGGCGAGGCGGGCGAGGTTGGCGGGGTGCTGATTTTGAACACGCTCGCGCCGGTGTTTTTGTTGATCGCCATCGGGGCGGTCCTGCAGCGGACGAATTTTGTGTCGGTGGATTTTCTGAAGGAGGCGAACCGCGTGACTTACTGGCTGGGTTTGCCGGCGTTGCTTTTTTCGCAGCTCGCGGGATCGTTTCACACGGCGGGGGCGGCGCGGGCGATGTTGGTCGTGATGCTGGTGGCGACGGGGCTGGTGATCGCGGTGAGCTACGGGGTGGCGCGGGCGTTGCGCGTGCCGGGCGCATCGGCGGGGACGCTGGTGCAGGGGGCGTTTCGCGGGAACCTGGCGTTCGTGGGCTTGCCGATCATTTATGCGATGCCGGATCTGACGCTGGCGGGCGGGATGTCGCTGCGTGCGGCGGCGGTGATCGTGGTGGCGCCGATGATGGTTTTCTACAACACGGCGGGCGTGGTGGCGCTGCTGCTAAGCCGGCATGCGTTCGGCTGGCAGATGGTGGGGCCGTTTTTGAAGCAACTCGCGACGACACCGCCGTTGCTGGCGACGTTGGCGGGAATCGGTTTTGCGCTGATGGGGTGGCGGCTGCCGCTGGCGGTGGACCGGACGTTGGCTTCGCTCGGCGAGATGGCGTTGCCGCTGGGTTTGCTGGGCGTGGGCGGTTCACTCGTGACGGTGAAACTCGGCGCGGCGTGGCGGGCCCCGCTCGCGGCCGCGCTATTGAAAACCGCCGTGTCGCCGGCGATCGGCTGGGCGGTCGCGCGGTGGTGGGGACTCGAGGGGCTGGAGCTGAAGACGCTGCTGATTTTCATGGCCGCGCCCACGGCGGTGGTTTCCTACACGGTGGCGGTGGAGCTGAAGGGCGACGAAGGGCTGGCGGCGGGGACGATCGTGCTGAGCACGCTGATTTCGGTGGTGAGCCTGGTGGTGATCGTCGGGGCGTTTTGAGAGGGCGACGAAGGAGTGGTTGCCCGTGCGGATTTTTGGAGGGGATGGCCTTCACTCCGCAGCGACGGCGACAGGTGATCGACGGTTTAGCGGGGTGAGGGCACCCCGCCTCCATCGGATTTGTTGGGCACCCGGCTTACGGGATGCGGAGTTTGCGGCCGATGACGAGGGTCTGCTTGGCGCCGAGGACGTCGCGGTTGGCGGTGAGGATTTCGTTCCAGCGGGAGGCGTCGCCATAATATTTTTTCGCGAGGCCTTGGAGCGTGTCGCCGGTGACGATGGTGTGCGTGCGTGCGGCGGGCTCGGTGGTCGGTGCGGGCGTGGGGGTGACGAGCGCCTTGGCGGGCACGGGGGAGACGACGAGCGTCTCGGTGGTGCGGGTGGGCGCGGGGCCGCTGTCGCCGGAGGCGAGGCGGGTGCGGAGTTGGAAATTTTCCTCGGCGTAGGCGGCAGACTGGGCCTGCACTTGGCGGAGTTGATCGCGGACCTCGGCAAGTTGCGCGGCTTGGGCTGAGACACTGGTGGCGGCGCGGGCTTCGGTGGCGGCGAGGGCTTGCCGGGAGGAATCGGCGCGGCCGGCGGCGGCGGCTTTGAGCTGGTCGTTTTCCGCAGAGAGGACGGTGTAGCTGCGGAGGGCGACGGTGAGTTTAGTCTCGGTGTCGGTGAGCTGGCGTTTGAGCTCGGAGGGGTCGTCGGTGGCGGGCGCGGCGGTTTTATTTTGGGCGTCGGCGAGTTGTTGGCGAAGGGAGGCAGTCCCGGCGGCGGCGGTTTCGGCGGCAGTCTTGAGCGCGGCGTTTTCGTTTTGCGCGAGCGTGAAGGAGCGGAGCGCGGTTTCGAGTTTCGCTTGGATGCCGGTGAGTTCCGCGCTGGTGGCGGGAGCGGGGGGGGATTTCGCGGCGGTGAGCGCGGCGACTTGCGCCTGAAGGGCGGAGATCTGGGCGGAGGAGTCGTCTGATTTAGTGGCGGGGGCGCGGCCGCCTTCGGCGAGTTTTTGTTTCAGGATGGCGCGGTCGGCGGTGAGTTCGTCGATCTGGGCCTGAAGGGCGGCGGCGTGCTGGCTGGCGCGGGAGACCTCGGTTTCGAGGGCGGCGATTTTGGGCGCGGCGGCATCGGGTTTGGCGGCAGTGGCTTGGGCGAGGCGCTCGGCGAGGGTGTTTTTCTCCGCGGTGAGATTCGCGATGGTTTCGCCGAGGGTGCGTTTTTGTTGCGCGAGTTCGGCGCGCGAGAATTCGGCGGCTTGGGCGGCGGTGGATTTGGCGACGGTGAGCTGGGCGTCGAGGGAGGTGAGCTTGGCGTTAAGCGAATCGACGATGGTGTTGGCCTCGGCCTTGGCGGAGATGGTGGCGCGGCCGGCGGCGGCGTTGGCGGCGTCGAGCCGGGCGCGGGTGGCGATGAGTTCGCCGGTGAGCAGCTGGTTTTTCGCGGCGAGGTCGGAGGACGGGTTGGAGGGCGCGGGGGAATCGAGCGAGATGGGGGAATCGAAGGGCGCGAGGACGACGGGGGACGCGGGGCTGGAATTTTTGCGGAGGGCGAGGCGGCGCTTGGCCTCGGCGAGTTGCGCCGGCGTGATTTCCTGAAGGAGCTGGTCGTAGGCTTTGCCGGCGGTGCCGCTTTCGGCGGCGAGGTTGAGCCAGATGAAGGCTTCGACGGGATCGGCAAGGACCTCCCGGCCCTGGGCGTAGGCGAGGCCGAGGTTGTATTGGGCGATGCTGTTGCCGGACTCGGCTTTGGCGCGGAGGGCGGCGAGCGCGGGGGGAAGGGAGGCGGTTTCCGCGAAGAGCGTGGCGAGCGGAAAAAAGGCGAGAACGAGGAGGGCGTGGCGGGCGGGCGGGCGCATGATGCCGGGAGGGTGGTGGGCTTCGGGGGCGGAGACAATCCGCTTTCTGCGGAGTGACCCCAGCCGGGTGCCGGACGCCGATCGAGACGCTACTGCAGGATCAAAATTTGGTTTTTTTTCGAAACGGCTGCGCGAGTTGGCCGAGGTAATTTTGCGACATCGGCTCGGCGATGCCATAGCGGGCGGGATAGCGTTTGGGCAGGTGCAGGGTGCCGAAGAGCCAGTCGAAACACGGGAGGAGGCCGGCGTAATTTTTGTTCGTGGTGCCGGGATTTTCGTTGGCGTGGTGCCAGTGGTGAAACACCGGCGTGGCCACCAGCCACTCGAGCGGTCCGAAGCGCAGGCGGACGTTGGCGTGAATGAAAATCGCGAGCAGGGCGTCGAGCGCGATGAGGAAGCCGAAGGTCTCCTTCGTGAAGCCGAGCAGGTAAACCGGGATGATGCCACAGATGCGAATGAACGTCTGGTCGATCGGGTGCAGCCGGCTCGCCGCCGCCCAATCGAGGTGCTCGCTGGAGTGATGCACAGCGTGGAAGCGCCAGAGGAGCGGCACGGTGTGCGCCCAGCGGTGACCCCAATAGGTGCCGAGTTCGTAGATGAAAATCGCGATGAGAAACTGCATCCAACGCGGCAGGGCCAAGAGGGTATGCTGTAACGGCGGGTAAACGAGGAAACCCAGCAGCGTGAGGAGCACGAACGTCACAAAAAGCGTGAGGAGTTTGCGGATGCCGCCGGTGATGAAGAAGTGCGCGAGGTCGGCCCACACGCCCGGCCGCTGCCAGAATTGCCGGCGCACGAGGGGAAACAAAGCCTCGAGCGGCACGAAGATCGCGACGACCACGACGAAGCCCAGGAGGAGCCGGGCGGGGTTGATGAGCTGGACCATGGCGCAGGGATGGACGCGGGCGAACCCGCGAGCACTCCCGGGAGACACGGCGGATGCCGTGCGCGGCGGTGAGAATCAGCCCGCGGGAGTGATCAGTTTGAGTTTCGGAAAGTAGGTGCGGTAGCGGGCCACGTCGCGCGTCACGAGGGTGAAGCCGGCGGTCTCGGCGTGGGCGCCGATGTAGAAATCCGGGAGCGGCGAAATCTTCGCTCCGCCGCTGCGGCGATACTCCAGAAAAGCGCGGCTGGCGAGGAAGCCGGCTTCATAAGGCAGCGGCAACCGCTTGAAGAGGGTGGGCCGGAGCCAGTGATCGAGCTCGGCGCGCGAATCGAAACCGGCCGCCAGTTCGGCGTAGAGGATCGGGTTGACCGGAATGGGGCCCTCGGCCGAGGCCCGGCGGAATTGGGCGGTGGACCAGGCCAGCCATTTTGGGTCGGCGGTGAGGATGTCGAGCAGGACGTTGGTGTCTAGCATCGGGCTCATCAGTCTTCACCGCGCGTGAGCTTCATGACTTGGGCGGTGGTGACCTTGGACTTGGCCGCGCCGGTGGCGTGCTTGAGCCAGTCATCGACGGGATTGCGCGAGCGTTTCGCGGGGCGGAGAAGCACTTTACCGTCGCCGGCGACGAATTCGACCGCCGTGCCCGGCTTCAGGCCGTAGCGGTTGCGAATCCGCTGCGGAATCGTGACCTGGCCTTTGCTGGTGATGAGCATCACCCGGTAATACCGTGAGTGGTATTACTGGCAAGCAGAAGGTGGCTGGCGGCGGGTTTCCGGTGGGGGACGGCGGTTAACGCGTCGGAGGGTTCGCGCGCCACCCGGATTCCGCCAACTGGAGCATGCTTTTTGCGGGCCTTCCTAAATGGCCCAACCCTTGGCGCGCTCGACGGCGCGGTGCCAGTCGTGTTGCAGCTTTTTCGTGGCGAGGCGGATCGCGCGTGGGTGGAAGGTTTTTTCGGCGCTCCATTGCGCGGCGATCTCGGCGCGGTTTTTCCAGAAGCCGACGGCGAGGCCGGCGAGATACGCGGCGCCGAGCGCAGTCGTCTCCGTCGTGCGCGGGCGAATGACGGGGACGCGCAGGAGGTCGCTTTGAAACTGCATGAGCGCGGCGTTGACGGTCGCGCCGCCGTCGACGCGGAGTTCGCGAAGTTTTATTTTGGCGTCGGCTTCCATCGCGGCGAGGAGATCGGCGCTTTGGTAGGCGATGCTTTCGAGCGCGGCGCGGGCGAGATGCGCCGAGGTGGTGCCGCGCGTGAGGCCGACGATGGCGCCGCGCGCAGCCGGGTCCCAGTGCGGCGCGCCGAGGCCGGTAAACGCGGGCACGAGGTAGACGCCGCCGTTGTCGGGCGCGCGGGCCGCGAGGGCCTCGATATCGCCGGATTGCGCGATGAGGCCCAAGCCGTCGCGGAGCCATTGCACGACGGCGCCGCCGATGAAGACACTGCCTTCAAGCGCGTATTCGAGCGGGCCGTCGGGGCCGATGCGCCACGCGATGGTCGTAAGCAAATTGTGTTTTGAAACGACGGGTTTTCCTCCGGTGTGCAGGAGCAGGAAACAACCGGTGCCGTAGGTGTTCTTGGCGAGACCGGGGCGGAAACACGCCTGGCCGAAGAGTGCGGCTTGCTGGTCGCCGGCGATGCCGCTGATCGGCACGCCGCGGAGCGCGGGGATAGTTTCAACGTGGCCGTAAACTTCGCTGCTCGAGCGCACCTCAGGCAACACGGCGCGCGGAATGCGGAGCGCGCGGAGAAGTTCATCGTCCCACACGCCGGTGCGGAGATTGAGGAGGAGCGTGCGGGAGGCGTTGGAGACATCGGTGGCGTGGGCTTTGCCGCCGGTGAGCTGCCAGAGGAGCCAGGTGTCCACGGTGCCGAAGGCGAGTTCGCCACGGGCGGCGCGGCGGCGGGCGCCGGGGATGCGGTCGAGCAGCCACGCGAGTTTTGTGCCGCTGAAATACGGATCGAGGAGCAGGCCGGTCTTGCGGCGGAAGAGCGGCTCGAGGCCGCGGCGTTTCAGGCGCGCGCAGAGGGCGGTGGTGCGACGATCCTGCCAGACGATGGCGCGGTGGAGCGGCCGGCCGGTGGCGCGTTCCCAGAGGAGCGTGGTTTCGCGCTGGTTGGTGAGGCCGATGGCGGCGACATCGGCGCCGGTGAGATTGGCCTCGGCGACGGCGGCGAGGGCGGTGCGGCGCGTGGTTTCCCAGAGATCGGCGGGATCGTGCTCGACCCAGCCGGGCTGCGGGAAATGTTGCGCGAATTCCTGCTGGGCCTTCGCCCGCGCCCGGCCCCGGTGGTCGAACACGATGGCGCGGGATGAGGTCGTGCCTTGGTCGAGCGCGAGGATGAATTTCCGGCTCATGGGGCGCCATGAGGATTCGTGCGGAGGGGGCGGGTGGCAAGCGCCGGGAAATTTCCCGGCGCGGGGCAGGCGAAGAGGGCGCGGGCCGCTTGATTTTCCTGCACGCCAAACTTTTTTCGCGGCGTCTTGCCCACGCTCGGCCAGACCCTCACGCTGCGCGGTGAACTTCATCGCGCGCTCCGAGTCACACCCTTTTGCCATCCACCCATTTCCCGTTATGAAAACCAAGTTCGCCTTCTTTCTCGCCGCGGGCGCTTCCGCTTTTTTTGCGGGCTGCGCCACTGAGTCCCGTCCGCCCAGCTCGCAGGACAGCACGCGCTACTCCGTCGAGAACACCGAGAATTTCGATCTGCTCGACAAGGCCACGCAAGCGGCGATCACGTGCACGGGACTGCAACCGCGCACGTTGGCCGATGGCCGGCTGGAAGTCGTCGCCAACGTGAAGAATCGCGAGGCGGGCAAAATTTCCGTGCAGATCAACTGCGTGTTTAAGGACGCGCAGGGTTTTTCGACGAACGACGACACGCCGTTCCAAACGCTCACGCTGGCCGGCAACGCGACGGAGGCGGTGCGCTTCACCGCCGCGAACGCCCTCGCGAAAAAATATACCATCCGCGTGCGCCAGGCGCGGTGAGTGGTGGGCGGGCAGAATTTGGAGGCCGGGGCCGTTCGGCTCGGCTGGAGAACCAACTGCGGGTCGGTTACCGAAG
>JANYBX010000534.1 GCA_025360615.1 Opitutia bacterium | reverse complement strand
TCCACGGTGGGAAGTTCCGCCGGCATGGGTTGCTCGACGAATTCGACCCCACCGTCACTGGCAAGCCATTCGATCTGGCGGAGCGCCTCGTCCCGCGATGGCCACGCGGCGTTGGATCCCGGGCGCCCCACGATGTCGCCGATAAACAAAAGCTTTAGCATCGCGCCAACCTGCGTCCGCCCCACTCGTGCGCCAACGTAATTCCGCGCGCTTCCTCCTCTCCCACGCACTCGCGCCTGTGCCACGATCGTTCCCGACATTCCCATTGCCCGCGTCTCACGTCCTTCCCAGCTTTCGTGCTCCGCACCTTCCGCGCTCCCCCATGTTCGAACAAGCCTTCCGCAACATCGACGATGTCCTCCGCAAGGAAGCGGGCTGCACCACCGAGCTCGATTACACCGAGCAGACGTCGTGGCTCCTCTTCCTGAAATACCTCGACGGCCTCGAGCAGGATCGCGCCGACGAGGCCAAGCTCGACGGCAAGCGCTACTCCTTCCTCCTCGATAAACCCTACCGCTGGGAGACGTGGGCCGCGCCGAAAACCAAGGACGGCAAGCCCGACGACAACGCCGGGATGCGCGGCGACGACCTTGTCGAATTCGTCAACGACTCGCTCTTCCCCTATCTCCAGAAATTCAAGGCCAAGGCCAGCGGCCCCAACACGCTCGAATACAAGATCGGCGAAATCTTCGGCGAGCTGAAGAACCGCATCTCCAGCGGCTACAACCTCCGCGAAATCATCGACCACATCGACGCCCTGCGCTTCCGCTCGCAGATCGAGAAGCACGAGCTGTCGCACCTCTACGAGGCCAAGATCAAAAACATGGGCAACGCCGGGCGCAACGGCGGCGAGTATTACACCCCGCGCCCGCTCATCCGCGCCATCGTGCGCGTCGTCGATCCGCAGCTCGGCGAGAAAATCTACGATGGCGCCGTCGGCTCCGCCGGCTTCCTCTGCGAATCGTTCGACTACCTCGTCGCTACGCACCCGCAGCGCACCACCGCGCAGGACAAGGCGCTGCAGGAGCGCACATTTTACGGGAAGGAGAAGAAGTCCCTCGCCTACGTGATCGCGATCATGAACCTGATTTTGCACGGCATCGAGGCGCCAAACATCGTCCACACCAACACGCTCTCCGAAAACCTCGCCGACATTCAGGACAAGGACCGCTACGATGTCGTGCTCGCCAATCCGCCCTTCGGGGGCAAAGAGCGCCCGGAGGTGCAGCAGAATTTCCCCATCCGCACCGGCGAGACCGCCTTCCTCTTTCTCCAGCACTTCATCAAAATCCTGAAAGCCGGCGGCCGCGGCGGCATCGTCATCAAGAACACGTTTCTCTCGAACACCGACAACGCGTCGGTGAGCCTGCGCAAGCATCTGCTCGAAAGCTGCAACCTCCACACCGTGCTCGACTGCCCCGGCGGCACGTTTCAGGGCGCGGGCGTAAAGACCGTGGTGCTCTTCTTCGAGAAGGGCGTGAAGACCCGTAAAGTCTGGTTCTACCAACTCGACCCCGGCCGGAACCTCGGCAAAACCAACCCGCTCAATGATGCCGACCTCGCCGAGTTCGTGAAACTCCAGAAGACGTTCGGCGATTCACCGAAGAGCTGGAGTTTCGACGCGAAAGACATCGACGCCGAGACGTTCGACCTCTCCGTGAAAAATCCGAACGGCGGCGAGGTTGTTTCACACCGCAGCCCGCAGGAAATCATGGAAGAAATCGCCGCCCTCGACGCCGAGAGCGCCGAGGTGCTGGAGAACATCAAGGGGCTGCTGAAATGACGAAAAGGTGGAAATGGCAACCGCTCGGAGAGGTCTGCAAGACCGGTTCAGGCGGCACGCCGTTGAAAGACAGAAAAGAATATTACGAGGGTGGGAGAATCCCTTGGCTGATGAGCGGCGAGGTGAGCCAAGGTGAAGTGACGCAGGCAACAAAGTTCATCACGCAAGTTGGACTCGATAACTCGGCGGCCAAAATCTTCCCTGAGAACACAGTGTTGGTTGCGATGTATGGCGCAACTGCTGGGCAGGTTGGAATCCTTCGGTTCAAGTCCGCTACAAATCAGGCTGTCTGCGGCATTTTTCCAAACGACGCCTTCGTGCCAGAGTTCCTTTTCTATTTCTTGCTATCGAAAAAGGAGGACTTGGTCGCCCAAGCGACGGGCAACGCGCAACCGAACATTTCCCAAGTCAAAATCAGGAACACGGAGGTTCCCGTCCTCTCGCTAGCAGAGCAGCAACGGATAGTGGGGGTGCTGGACGAAGCGTTTGCCGGGCTGGCCACCGCCCAAGCCAACGCCGCCCACAACCTCCAAAACGCCCGCGCCCTCTTCGAAAGCCACCTCCACTCCGTCTTCACCCACCGCGGCAAAGGCTGGGTGGAGAAGACGCTGGGAGAGACGTGCGAGATGTATCAGCCGAAAACTATCAGCACGAAGGACCTTGTTCCAAATGGGCCGTATCACGTCTTCGGCGCGAACGGAATCATCGGGCGCTACGACAAGTTCAATCACGAAGAATCGCAGCTCTTGATCACGTGTCGCGGTGCTACCTGTGGAGCGGTTAACATTTCCGAGCCCAAGTCGTGGGTTACCGGCAACGCGATGGTCGTTCGTCCGCTCAACGAATCATTGAACCTCAGCTTTCTCGAATATGCCTTCCGTGGTGGCATCGACATATCCAACGCCATCACCGGCGCAGCCCAGCCGCAAATTACGCGCACCAATCTTTCGCCGCTCATGATTTGCTTCCCGCAATCTGTAACGGAGCAAAAGCGCCTCGCCACGACCTTCCGCGCCCTCGCCGCCGAAACCCAACGGCTGACGCGGCTCACCGAGCAAAAGCAGGCGGCGCTGGCGGCGTTGAAAAAGTCGCTCCTGCACCAAGCCTTCACCGGCCAGCTCTGAGTTGCCCACCGCCCCGCGCTTGCTCCACGTTAACGCCAGCTCATGAGCGACGAATCCAAGCCCTTGCCCCCGCCCGGCGGCCAGTTTCTCGTTTACCAGACGGCAGATGGAAAACTGAAGATCGATGTGCGGTTCGAGGGCGAGACCGTCTGGCTCACGCAGCAGCACATGGCGGAGTTGTTCCAGACGACCAAGCAGAACATCGGGCAGCACCTGAAAAGCATCCTCGCGGAGGGCGAACTCGCCGAGGATTCAGTCGTAAAGGATTTCTTTACTACTGCCGCCGACGGCAAGCGCTACAACACCCACTTCTACAATCTCGATGCCATCATCTCAGTCGGTTACCGGGTAAAAAGCGCGGTGGCCACCCGGTTCCGGGTTTGGGCCACGCAACGGCTGCGGGAATACATTGTGAAGGGTTTCACGGTGGACGACGAGCGGCTCAAAAACCCGCCGGGTAAAGGTCACATCGATTACTTCGACGAGTTACTGGAGCGCATCCGCGACATCCGGGCCAGCGAGCGCCGGATGTATCTGCGGGTGCGGGAAATCCTCGCCCTCGCCGCCGACTACCAGCCGTCGGCGCCGGAGACGCTCCATGTCTTCCAGATCGTGCAGAACAAACTCCACTTTGCCGCGACCGGCAAAACCGCGCCCGAGCTGATCGCGGAACGCGCCGACGCCACCCAGCCCAACATGGGGCTGACCGCGTGGCACGGCGGAGCGGTGCGCCGGGGCGATGTCACGGTGGCCAAGAATTACCTGCGCGAGGGCGAAATCAACGAGCTGAACCGCGTCGTCGTCATGTTTCTCGATTTCGCCGAGGATCAGGCACGGCGGCGGAAGGAAATCTTCCTGCGCAACTGGCAGGCGAAGCTCGACGAGTTTCTCCGTTTCAACGACCGCGCCGTCCTCGCTGACGGCGGCAAAATCACCCGCGAGCAAGCCGATGCCCTCGCCGCGCAAGCCTACGATCAGTTCGCCGCCCGCCGGCGTGAGCAACTCGAGGCCGCGGCGGAGGCGGATTTTTTCCAGCAGTTCGACGATGAGGTGAAGAAACTGCCGCCCCCGAAGAAACCCAAGCGCCCGCAGCCATGAACGAAGCCGAGACCCGCGCCGAACTCATCGACCCCGCGCTCAAGGCGGCGGGCTGGGGCGTGGTCGAGGGCAGCCGCATCCGGCGCGAATATCCGATCACGCTCGGCCGGCTCGAAGGCGGCGGTGGCCGGCGCGGCAAAGCGCTCACGGCCGACTACGTGCTGGAGTATCGCAACACGAAGCTCGCGGTCGTCGAAGCGAAGGCGCGGGGCGAAAAACTCTCGGAGGGCGTCGCGCAGGCGAAGAATTACGCCGGCATGCTAGCGGTGCGTTTCACCTACGCCACCAACGGCCAGGGCATCTATGGGATCGACATGCAGACGGGGAAGGAAGACCCCGGCGTGAAGAAATATCCGACGCCCGCAGAGCTTTGGGAGCTGACCTTCGCGAAGCAGAACGGCTGGCGCGATCGCTTCGCGGCGGTGCCGTTTGTCGAAAAAGGGAGCGAGTGGCGGGTCCGTTATTATCAGGCGACCGCCGTCGAGCGCGTGCTGGAAGCCGTCGCCACCGGTCGGGATCGCATCCTGCTCACGCTCGCCACGGGGACCGGCAAGACCTCCATCGCGTTTGAAATCGCGTGGAAGCTCTTTCAGTCGCGGTGGAATCTTACGCGCGAGCCCTCGCGCCGGCCCCGGATTCTGTTTCTGGCTGACCGCAACAATCTCGCGAACCAGGCATTCAACGACTTCACGTCGTTCGCCGCCTTTGCCGAGGACGCGCTGGTGCGCATTTCCCCGAACGAGATTCGAAAGAAGAAAAAAGTCCCGAAGAACGGCAGCGTGTTCTTCACGATCTTTCAGACGTTCATGTCGGGGTCGCCGAAGCCGGATGGCTCACCCTCGCCGTGGTTCGGGGAATATCCTCCGGACTTCTTCGACTTCATCGTCATCGACGAATGCCACCGCGGCGGCGCGCAGGACGAAAGCAACTGGCGCGGCATTCTGGAGTATTTCGCTCCCGCCGTGCAGCTCGGGCTCACCGCCACGCCGAAACGCGCCGAAAACACCGACACCTACAAGTATTTCGGCGAGCCAGTTTATATCTACTCGCTCAAGCAGGGCATCAACGACGGCTTCCTGACGCCGTTCAAGGTGAAGCAGATTTCCACGACCCTCGACGACTATGTTTATACGCCGGATGACCTCGTCCAAGAAGGCGAAGTCGATGCGACGAAGCGCTACACGGAACCCGAGTTCAACCGCGTGATCGTAATCGATGAGCGCGAGAAGAAGCGCGTGGCCATTTTCATGGCGGAGATCGACCAGCGGGAAAAGACCCTGGTCTTCTGCGCGACGCAGGACCACGCGCTGGCCGTCCGCGACTATATCAACCAGATCAAAAAGAGCAGTGACCCGAACTACTGCCAGCGCGTCACGGCGGACGATGGCGAACTCGGCGAGCAGCATCTGCGGGATTTTCAGGACAACGAGAAGAACAGCCCGGTCATCCTCACCACGTCGCAAAAACTCTCGACCGGCGTCGATGCGCGCAACGTCCGCAACATCGTCCTGCTGCGCCCGGTGAACTCGATGATCGAATTCAAGCAGATCATCGGCCGCGGCACCCGGCTCTACGACGGCAAGGACTACTTCACGATCTACGATTTCGTGAAGGCGCACCATCACTTCAGCGATCCGGAGTGGGACGGTGAACCGATCGAGCCCACGCCCACGGGGCCGCGACGGTCACCCGACCTTGGCTCAGATCCGGGCCCGATCCCTCCGGCACCTCCGCCACCCCGCGAGAAAATCAAAATCCGGCTCGCGCCCGGTAAGGAGCTGACGATTCAGCACATGATGGCGACGACGTTCTGGAATCCGGACGGCACCCCGATGTCGGCGGAGCAGTTCCTGAAAGCGCTCTACGGCACACTGCCCGACTTCTTCGAGGATGAAGCCGAACTGCGGAAACTTTGGAGCGACCCCGGCACGCGCAAAGCGCTGCTGGAAGGACTCGCCGAGAAAGGCTACGGCCGGACCGCGTTGCTCGAAATTCAGCGCCTGATCGAAGCGGAGAAGAGCGACCTTTTCGATGTGCTGGCGGCACTCGCTTTCCAGCTCAAACCGGTCACGCGCGAACAACGCGCCCATCACGCGCGGATCGAGATCAGCACGCATTTCAACAGCAAGCAGCGTGTGTTTCTGGAATTCGTCCTCTCGCAATATGTCCGTGAAGGCGTGGATGAACTCGCGGCGGAAAAGTTGAGTCCGCTGCTCAGACTGAAATATCACAACGCCATCGCCGATGCGCTCGCAGACTTGGGGCGGCCCGATGAGATCGGCTCCCTCTTCACTGGGTTTCAGAAATATCTCTACGACGCGGACGTGGCTTAACTCCGGCGTGCACTAAAATCCCACACGGCATTCTCGTCTTCTCGGTGCGAAGGCTGCTATCCCCTGCCGCCTAACTCTGAGCGTTCTGTGTCAACTCCAAGGTTGCCTCCACCCCGGCCAACCGCTTTTTCTTCCCGTCCTTCCGTCCCCCGTCCTCACCATGAAAACATCCTCCACTCCCGCGAAGTTTCCCCAAGCCGAGATCGGCCGTGAAATGAAAGGCTCCGACGCCGTCGTCGAGTGCCTGATCCGCGAGGGTGTCGACGTCATCTTCGCCTACCCCGGCGGCGCCTCGCAGGAGCTCCACCAGTCGCTCGCGCGCACCGACAAGATTCGCACCATTCTCCCGCGCCACGAGCAGGGCGGCTCGTTCGCCGCCGAATCCTACTCGCGCGTCACCGGCAAAGTCGGCGTGTGCATGGCCACCAGCGGCCCGGGCGCGACCAACCTCGTCTCCGCCATCGCCGACGCCTACATGGATTCGATCCCGATGGTCGCGATCACCGGCCAGGTGTTTTCAAAATACATCGGCAAGATGGCGTTTCAGGAAACCGACTTCTACGGGATGACGCTCCCCGTCGTGAAGCATTCCTACCTGGTGATGAACGTTCACGACCTGCCGCGCATCTTCAAAGAGGCCTTCGTCATCGCGCGCAGCGGCCGCCCCGGCCCCGTCGTCATCGACATCCCGAAGGATGTGCAACAGGCGAAATTCCAGCCCGTGTTTCCCGCGACCGTCGAGTTTCGCAACCCCACGCTCAGTCACGTGCCGCAGGCGACCGACGATCAGCTCAAACAAATCCTCGCTCTCATCGCCGAGGCGAAAAAGCCCGTGCTCTACGTCGGCGGCGGCGTCGTCTCCGCCGAGGCCAGCGCCGAGCTGAAAGCGTTCGCCGAGAAGACCAACATCCGCGTCGCCACCACGCTGATGGGCATCGGCACGTTCCCCGAAACGCATCCGCTCTCGATGCACTGGTTCGGCATGCACGGCGCCGCATATGGCAACTGGGCGGTCGACCAGAGCGATTTGCTCCTCTGTTTCGCCGCGCGCTTCGACGACCGCATCACGGGCAACACCGACAAATTCGCCACCTCCGCCAAGATCGTCCACATCGACATCGACGCCTCCGAGCACAACAAGAACAAGCGCGTCCAGCTCGCGATCACGAGCGACATCAAATACGCGCTCACCCGCCTCAACGAACTCGCCGCGAAATTCACGCCGCCCGACAACGCCGCCTGGCACGCGCAGATCGACACGTGGATGAAGGACCACCCCTTCGGCTACGAGGAGAGCAAGCACATCGTCCCGCAGGAAGCGGTGAAGACCCTCTACGAACTCACGAAGGGGGACGCCATCATCACGACCGGCGTAGGCCAGCACCAGATGTGGGCCGCGCAGTTTTATCGTTTCAACGAGCCGCGCCGCTACATCAGCTCACTCGGCCTCGGCGCGATGGGCTTCGGCTATCCGGCGGCGCTCGGTGCGAAAGTTGCCCGTCCCGACAAGCAGGTCATCGACATCGATGGCGACGGCTCATGGTTGATGAACGTGCAGGAACTCGCCACCGCGAAGATCGAGAAGATCGCCGCGAAGGCGATGATCCTAAACAACCAGCACCTCGGCATGGTCGTGCAGTGGGAAGATCGCTTCTACGGCAGCGTTCGTGGCAACACCATCCTCGGCGACGAGACCAACGTCGGCAGCCCCGACAACCTCGCCGGCATCTATCCTGATTTCGTGACGATCGCCCAAGGCTTCGGCGTGAAAGCGCGCCGCGTGCATCTGAAGAGCGAGCTGCGCGAAGCGATCCAAGAGATGCTCGACCACGATGGTCCTTACGTCCTCGACGTCATCGTCCCCTACACCGAGCACGTGCTGCCCATGATCCCCGCCGGCAAGACGGTGAAGGACATGCTGCTGAAGTAAGCGGTCCTTCCCAAAATCGTTTCAAAAAAACCACCACCGCCCGCACGGATTCGTGCGGGCGTTTTTATTTTGGGGGCTCGAAAAATACCCGATTGGCTCGACGAACGCGGGCAACCCCGCCGAAATTTTCGGCCGTTTGAGGTCAGCGCAAAACGGTGCACCCGCTTCCTCCTGCCGATTGCCTTTGGTGGTCCTTCACGGCCTTTGCGCTCTTGGTGTAAAAGCGGTCGGCGCTTCGCATCACTTCTCCTTCATCACATACACCCCGTTCCAATCCGCCGGCGGCGGCGCGAGTTTGTAGTCCGCAGTGATGTGGAGATACACGAGCGAGGGATTGCTGCTCACGCCCGCGGTTTTCCCGGGCTGGTTGGGCTCGAGCGGTTCGCTGCGGCGGAAGAGGACCGTCGCCCCGTCCCAATCGCGCGCATAAAATTTCGTCAGGGCGGCCGCGAAGATTTCGTAGCACTGATAGGCGGCGTCCGTGGCAGTCTCCTTCAGCGCGGCGATCTCGTAGATCGGCACCGCCTGCGAGCGCCCCTTCACCACGATACGCCCGAGCAGGCGAAAGACCACGCGATCGCCACCGTGCTGCTCGCACGCGGTCTTCGTCGCCTCCGTGCACATCGTGTAAACGCCCCAGCTCTTCGCGCCGCTCTCCATGCGCGCGGCGATGTTCACGTTGTCCCCCATCATCGTGTAGTTAAAACGGGTGTGGCTGCCCATGTTGCCCACGACTGCCGGTCCGCTGTTCAGGCCGATGCGGGTCTGCAAGTTCAACACGATCTCCGGCCAGTCCTTCGCCTTTTCGTGCCGCCATTTCTCGCGCAGCTCACCGATGCGTTGATGCACGCGCAGCGCCGCCACGCACGCCCGGTAGCCATGATCGGGCAATGCCAGCGGCGCGCCGTAGATCGCGACCACCGCGTCGCCGATGTATTTGTCGAGCGAACCGCCCTCCGCCTGCACGATATCGGTGCAGGCGGTGAAATATTCGTTCATCAGCGCGACGAGGCGGGGCGGCGTGAGCTTCTCCGAAAACGCCGAGAACGACTGGATGTCGCTGAAATACGCCGTGATGTTTTCCTCCACGCCGCCGAGCTTCGGCTCCTCGCCGGACTCCACCATGCGATGCACGAGCGCCGGCGAGACGTAGGCTCCGAACATTCCCTTGATCCGGCCCTTTTGTTTCTCCTCGTCGAGCACCTGCCAGATGAGCGCCGCAAAACTCGTCGTGAACGCCGCGCCCAGCGGCCCCACGATCGGCACCACCCACTGATGATCCGCGAAAAGCTGGAGCGAGATCACCACGTAGGCGATCAGCGCCAGCAGACCCGCCACCTTTGACAGCATACTGCGCGCCCCGCCCGCAATCACGAGCAGTGTAACACCCAGAGTCAGCGCCACGATTAACCCTGACGTCGTCAAAGCGGATGTCCGTTTCAGATAGTATCCCGAAACGATGGTCTTCACGAGATTCCCGTGCGCGCCCACTTTCGGCACCGGACTTTCGTCGAAAGGCGTCGGCGACAAATCCTGCAACAGCGGATCGGTCGGCCCGATCAGCACCACCGCATCGTGAAACTTCATGAACCACGCCTTCGCCTCGTCGCGTTCCGCCACCTTCTCGCTTTTCAGACTGTCGGCGAACTGGAGCAGGTCGTTGATGCTTTCGCGCGGATTAAGCTTATCGTTTTCCCATTTTGAAAACCAATTGAGTTCAAGCATCTGTCCCTCACGCATCGGCACCGTCGCCGCGATGGTTCCATCCGGCCTCACCAACTCCACGCGGTCGGGCAGCAATCGGATTCCATCCTCCTTCACTCCGAGTGCGATACGCGCCAGTTGCAGCGAGAGATGGTAGTAAGTCGGATTGGGAGTGAGCGCAAACATCGGCGCCCAACGCGGCACCACGTCGCCCTCGTAGAAATAAGGCCAGCCCTTCGGAGGTCGGGCCGCGCCATCGTAGTTGTAATTAATATCAATCAGGCCCACCGAACCGTAGACGATCAGCTTGCCGGTCGCCCGGTCGTTATACGCGCCGATCATCGGCTCGGTCGGCAACTCCGGCAGATCGTTTTTCTTTCGATCCGTAAAACCGAGGTGCAAGTAGGGGAACGCCCGGTGAATTTCGTTTTCCAACAATCGCCCCTGGCCACCCGCATAATTCGTCCCCAGTACCACGGCCGGAAAATCCCGCGCGGTGCGGCCCAGCGCCAGGTTGCCTTTCGCCATTTCCGGACGCGGCACGAGCTTCGAAAACGAGGCATCGGAAAAAACAAAATCGAACCCCACGGCCTTCGCCTTGCCTTCGGTCATCAGCACCCGCGCCGCCTTGGCAAAATCGCTGCGATCCCACGGGCGCTCGCCGAGTTGTTGAATTCCCCTCGTATCGACATCCACGTAGGCGACCTTGACCGGCGCGGAGATTTCGCCGCGCCACCAATAGCGCAGTGCGAGCACCGCGTTCTCCGCCGGCTGCAACAGACCCAAGTAACTCAGCAGACACCACAGCAGCGGAATCGGAAGCAGCCAGAGAAAGCGCCAGGCCAGTTGATTGTGCGGCTTCGCCACGACGTTAAAAATTACGCGGCGCCGGCGACGAACGGCCGTGCGCTACTGTTTTCCTGCGCCCGGCGTGGTCTCCTGCGGGGGAACGGTCATGGGCGGCGGCACGAATGGCGTGACGACCACCGGGGTGAAAATCATCGTGGCGACGGCCTGCGCCACTTGCTGGATCGCCTGCTGCACCGCCTCCTTGCTCGCCGACGGCGCGAGCACGAGCACAAATCCACCCTGTGGCGCGATGATCGTCACCGCGCCGGTGACCCGATCAACCGTCGTCTCGATCACGATTTCCCGCGCCTCGCCCGCCGCGCCCACCCCCCCCGGCAAATTCACCGCGCCCGCGAGGAACTCGATGTTGCCCTCGACGATCGTGAGCGTGAAAAGCGCCGTCCCATCGCCCCGCGGGCGATACACGATGCGAAACGTGGTGCCGCGGATGCCGGCCGCGCCCACCGGCGTCTGCACGCTGAAGCTCGAGCCCTTGTCCTTGTTGAGTTTCTTCACGTTGCCGATCAGTTCACCGCGCGTGAGATTAATCTTCGTGGTCGAGGCGGAGGGCTCGGCTGTGGCTTTGCCCGCATCAAAAGGTTCGGCGAACGGGTCCTGAAGGTAAGTTTCGATATCGAGCACCGAGTCTTCCTTTAGGTTGATCGTGGAGCCGTTTGAAAATACCAGGATGACCGTGCCGGTTTTTCCCGTCGTCACGATGTAGCCCTGGGAAATTTCCTGGTTGTTGGCCGCCGCGCTCGCGGCCTTCGTGGCCTTGTCGGTCACCGACACCTCGCCCGTCACGCGCGCGAGCACGATGCGACCGGCCGCCGAGGTTTGCGCCGAGGCGCTCAACGCCGAGGCCGCGCAGACTCCGAGAATAAAAGCCCACAGCAGCAACGTGTGTTTCATGTGAGAAACGAGCGGCGGCGCTCAACGATTCGAGGCCAGCTGCTCGCGCAAAAGTTCCGCCACCCGGTTGTCCGGGTCAAGGCGCAAGCAAGTCGCCACCGCCGACAACGCCTGCGCCCGCATGAGCGGCTGATGACTCAAATGATACGCCTGATAATACCAGCCGAGCGCCAAACGCGGCGCGAGTGCGGTGGCGGTGGCAAACGCCGCACCCGCCTCCACCCAACGGCCCTGCATGTCGAGCGCGACGCCCAGCCGCCACCAAAACTCCGGCACCACCCTCGTCAGCGCGATCGCGCGCCGCGCCGCCGCCTCCGCCTCACGGCCGAGCGCGGGCGTCCGCGCCGGCTCATGCCGGGCGAGCAATGAATCCACATAGGCGACATCGGCCCACGCTTGGGCGTTTCCACCGTCGAGCGCGCTCGCGCGCTGTAACGTCGCCTGCGCCACTCCCAGCGCCGCGCGCTCCCCCGCGGGGGCCAACGGTTTCGCCGCCAGCGCATCGACCGATGCACGCGCCTCGGCGCGCCACGTCTCCGCCTGATAGTGCGCCCGCGCCACCGCGCCCAAAAAAAATCCCATGCCCAGCGCCGCCAGTCCGCCGGCCCAACGCCAAATCGGGGCGTGGCGCTTTGGCCTCAGCGGCCACGCGTCGCCCACCCACCGCGCCGCGCAACTCGCCGCGACGAGCGCGAGCGCCGGCAGTTTCAGATGAAAATCAATCGAGAGCGACAGGGCGAACGCCACCAGACCGACGCCGATGCCACAGCTCGGTTGTTTATCGGACCGCGCCACGCGCCACATCACCGCCGCGCCCGCGCCGAAAAAAAGCGCGAACCCAATCGCGCCGTAATCGCTGAGCGTGTTCAGGTAATCGTTGTGCCCCCAGCGCGGTTCGTCGCGATAACCCTCGGGCCGGTGACGCTCGAAGAGCACGTTGTAGCTGCCCGCGCCCGTGCCGAGCGCCGGCGCCTCGCGCCAGAGCTGCCACGCGGCGCGCCACATGATCGGCCGGGTGCGTTCCCCTGATTCACGCGCGAGCAGATCGAACCGCTCCCGCACGCCCGGCAAAGTCGCATACAGCGCAAGACCCGCTCCGAGCACGACCGCCAGTGTCAACCCCGCCCTCCGTCCGCGCCAGCGCCACGCGCGCCCGCGCGCCAGCAACGGCCAGATCGCCAGCGCGAGCCCGAGCGAAATCCACGCGCCGCGGCTCACCGTTAGCACGAGGCCGAAAATGAAAATCCCCGCCAACACCGCCGCGCCGCGCGCCGAAGGCCTCCCGCGCGCGGGCGCTTCAGCGCGCTGGTTCGCTCCCGGCCACCCGGCCGCCAGCGCGATCGGAATCAGCAGCAGCAGAAACGCCGCGAGGCTGTTCGGAATTCCAAACGCCCCACTCGCCCGCCCCATGAATTGCTCCGCCTGCACGCGCCCGAGCATCAACCAATGCGGATCGAAAAATCGCTGGTAACTCGCGAGTGCTACCAGCACCACGCCGAGGGCCGCCACCGTCGCCAGCACGAACCGCCGCGGCCCCGGCGCCCGCGCGACATCGAGCGCGATCCAAAACGTCGCGATCATCTGCGCCCAGCCCAGCCAGTCGCGCCAGCCGAGCCAACGCACGGGCGTGACCCAGAAAACATTCATCAAAGCATAGGCCAGAAACGGCGCGAAGTACCATCCTGCGGGATGCAGCCGCGCCGCGTCCCCTCCTTTTTCCAGCGCACACCGCGCCAGCAGCAGCGCGAAACCGCCGAACGCCAGCGCGCTCGTGACCACCATCGTCTCCGCCAGAAAACCGCCGAGGCAAAGTGTCGTCCAAGCGAGATTCAGCGCGAGGAGTGCCGCTTGCATCCACGCGAGGCCGGCCGAACCGTGCGGGCTTTCAATCGACGGACTCGCCTCAATTTTTTCGGGCAAATTCATCGGATCGTGCCGTAGAACCAATCGCGGGGCAGTTTCAGAGCCCGACCAACGGCCAGGCCTACAGCGCGTTTCCTTTCATACTTGGATTTAACGACAGACATCAGGGTGGGAGCGCGGGGCGCCCTCGCCCGCTCCGGCTCAACCTGCGCGCGCGCCCTTCACGCTCCCAGCCAAAAAAACAGCGCCGCCCAATCGGGCGGCGCTGGAAGTGAAAACCAAATGACGTGCGAAAAAAATTCGCGCGTTCTTATTCTTACTTGGTCGGCACGGACTGGATCGTTTTGACGATGCGGCCAGCGACCAGATACGGGTCGGCGGCGGAGTTCGGACGACGATCCTCGAGGTAGCCCTTGTAGTCGTTGTTGACGAAGCTGTGGGGCATGCGGACCGAGGCGCCGCGATCCGCGAGACCGTAGCTGAACTTGTCGATCGACTGCGTCTCGTGGAGACCGGTGAGGCGGAGGTGATTCTCCGGGCCGTAGACGGCGATGTGCTCGTCGCGGAATTTGTTGAAGGCCGCCATGAGTTTCTCGAAGTAGGCCTTGCCGCCCTTTTCGCGCATGAACTTCGTCGAGAAGTTCGCGTGCATGCCCGAGCCGTTCCAATCCAGCGGCTGCTGGAACGCACCGAGGATCGGTTTGCAGCGCCACTCGATGTCGACGCCGTAGCTCTCGCCGAGACGGGCGAGGATATAGCGGGCGACCCACATCTGATCGGCGGCGTTCTTGGAGCCTTTGCCGAAGATCTGGAATTCCCACTGGCCCTTGGCGACCTCGGCGTTGATGCCCTCGAGGTTGATGCCGGCATCGAGACAAATATCGATGTGCTTCTCGACAATCTCGCGGGCGACATCGCCGACGTTCTTGTAGCCGACGCCGGTGTAATACGGACCCTGCGGCGCGGGATAACCGTTCTCGGGGAAACCGAGCGGACGACCGTCTTGGTAGAAGAAATATTCCTGTTCGAAGCCGAACCACGTGTCCGCGTCGTCCGGGATCGTGGCGCGGGAATTGGAAACATGCGGGGTCTTCCCGTCCGGCATCATCACTTCGCACATGACGAGCACGCCGTTCTTGCGCGTCGTGTCGGGATAAACCGCGACGGGCTTCAGCACGCAGTCGGAGCTTTTGCCCTCGGCCTGCTGCGTCGAGCTGCCATCGAAGCCCCAGTTCGGAAGCTCTTCCAGCTTGGGAAGAGTTTTGAATTCTTTGATCTGGGTCTTGCTGCGGAGGCTGGCCAAGGGCGTGTAGCCATCGAGCCAGATGTATTCTAATTTGTATTTAGCCATATTTGTGCGGGTTTTTAGGAGGGGTCTGCGGTGTGTCCGACGGTGGATTGGGGGCCGTGGCGCACACGTGTAAACCGAAGCGTTATTCAGCACCTCATATGCCAGCGGCAATCAGAAATTCGATTCATACGACACGTTTTTCCAATTTTCTGGCCCGGGGAGGCTTCCACCTCCTTGTCCCTTGCATCGGCCGACCCCAAAACCTCATTTTTAAGCCATGCACGAGGTCAAAGACACCCAGCGCGCCGTCGTTCGCATCGGCTACGACGGGCGTGTGCATAAAACTTTTCGCGCCTCCAAGGCCCGGGAGCGCTTCGCCAACGAAGTCCGCGTGCTCCGCTACCTCGAAAAACGCGGCTGCGACTTCGTCCCCCGCCTCCTCGAGGCCGACCCCGTCGCCCTGAAAATCATCACCACGAATTGTGGCTCCATCGTCGAGCAGCTCGACCCTGGGCGAATGAAGGAACTCTTCGCCGAACTCCTCCACTTCGGCGTGCGCCACGACGATGCTTTTCTCCGCAACGTCACCTATCGCACGACCGACGGCCGGTTTTGCCTCATCGATTTCGAGTTCGCCACCATCCTCGACGAGCCCACTCCGGCCGACCCCGTCCCGGCCCAGGAGCCCCCGCCGAAAAAACGATGAGCGCCACCCGTCGCCCCGCTCCGCCGCCCAACCCCCGCCCCGACCTCCGCTGGTCGGGCCTCACCCATCGCGGCCACGTCCGCGCCAACAACGAGGATAACTTTCTCGCCCTCGCCTTCGACGGCCGCGAGCTCCGCTACCTCGGAAAAACCGGCGAAGCCTCGACCGCGGAAAACGATTTCGTCTTCGCCGTGAGCGACGGCATGGGCGGCGCGAAATCCGGCGAGTTCGCCAGCCGCATCACGCTCGACCGCATCACGCGCCTCCTTCCGAAAAGTTTCCACCTCGGCGCGCAAGGTCTCGCCAGCGGGTTCGCCGACATCCTCGAGGAACTCTTCGGATCCATCCATCGCGACCTGCTAAACCTCGGCCGCAGCTACGAGGAATGCGCCGGCATGGGCACCACGCTCAGCCTCGGCTGGCTCGCGCCCGGCTGGTTTTATTTCGGCCACATCGGCGACAGCCGCATCTATTATTTTCCAAAAACGGGCGGACTCACGCAGCTGACCCACGATCACTCGCACGTCGGCTGGCTCCGCCGCCAAGGCAAAATCACCGAACGCGAAGCGCGCACCCACCCCATGCGCAACGCCATCCACCAAGCCCTCGGCTCCGGCCATCAAATGATCGAGCCGCAATTCGGCGCCGTGGCCTGCGCGCCCGGCGATCATTTCCTGATCTGCTCGGACGGTCTCATCGACGGCCTCTGGGATCGCCAGCTCGAGGAAATCATCCGCGAGCCCGGCGATCTTTCCGCCGCCCAGCGCCTCGTCACCGCCTCCCTCGAAACGTCCGGCAAGGACAACACCACCGCCGTCGTCATCGAGATTCTGACCGACGCGCGCGTGCCTCCGTCCGCGCCGGTCGCTTCGCCGCCATGACCCGCGTCTTCGTTTACGGCACGCTCAAACGCCACGGTGCCAACCACGCATTTCTCGCCGGCCAAAAATTCCTCGGCGTCGCGCGCACCGCGCCCGGCTTCGCACTGTTTTCCCTCGGCGATTATCCCGGTCTCGTGCCATGGCCAGCCGACCGCAACGGCATCACCGGCGAAGTCTGGTCGGTCGACACCGCGTGCCTCGCGCAGCTCGACCAGCTCGAAGGCACCGCCGAAGGCCTCTACCGCCGCGCCCTCATCGCCTTGCTCGCACCCTTCCAACCGAGCACCGTCGAAACTTATTTTTATCTGAGAAGCATCGAAGGCCGTCCGCGAATCGGTTCAAACTGGTCAGTCTAAACTCCCTCGCATCAGCTCCGCCTAAAACGATAAGTCGTCCGGCTGCCTTGCAGCTCAATGCTGTCTTGCGTCCACGTGAGCTTGATCGACTCGGGCGAAATTTCGTCATGCAACGCCATTTTCACCAGCGGCGGCCTGATGTAGCGTTCCAAAAATACGGCCATCGTCGGCCCGGCCTTGGCATCCATGTGTGCCCAAGCTGCTTCGCCCACGTAACTGCAACCGCCGTTTTCCGCAAAGACCGCGATCAACTCAGTCAGTCGCGACGATGGAGTGGGATCGAGCACGACCAAAACAGGTGTTAGTCCTGCGGCCTTGCACTCCACTGGGAAGGAAAGCTCTTCTCCAAAACGCCCCTGCCCGCTGGCGGCGATGGTCACACGCAGTTTAAATTCATAGGCGAGCTGGTTCACGCCGTCGTAACAGTCGATTTGCCGACCATCAGCCGTGGGGCGTCCGCGCTCATTGAGACGCTTGATGGGAGAGTTGCGCGACCCGACGGCCTCACCACCGAGGCAACTCGCCAACACCGGTTCGAAAAGATAGCCAGTTTCCTGCGCCGCCCGATTGTCTACGTCGAAAATCCACTTTCTCCACATGAGCCAGGAAGCCAGCAATCCGTCGCTCACGATCCCGAATTCCAGCAAACTGCGCGGCCCAACCTGATCCATCGTCGGACGCGGCTGCTGTGAAAGGATGCGCTGATATTTCAACCGCCGCTTATGCAACGCCGCGAGATTTTCAAAAAAGAGCCGGAAGTCCTGATTATGACCGGCACAAGCCGCCAGCGAAGCGAGCAAGCCCTCGGTCGGCGGCCAACTGGATTGCGAGCATTGAAACCACTCCAACGGGGTCAGGTAATAATCCGTATTCGGCAGAGCGACACTCAAGTCAGGCAATCCGGAAACCGAGGGAGGGATACCCAAATCTCCACACGCCTGATGAAGCAGGCAAAATATCTCGCTCTCGGAAAGCGTGACCTGCCCATCGCCGTTGCCGAGAATGCGAGCCCTACTGAAGATTTGGCGAATTTCGGATGAGACAAGCACGGGACTGATTTAAGTTTCTGCGAACAGGCAAAGCTGCGGTTCGGCTTCGCCGGCCAGTTCGGCCAGCAACGCCGCCGTCGATTGCAACGCCGGACTCATGCCCTCGGAGCGCGTCAGCCGGAACCGCAAGCGCCGACGGTCAGGAGCCGTTTCCATCGGCGTGAATCCATGCCCACCTGCGATGTGCTCCGCGATCACTGACGCAAGCAGCGGGGGAATGGCGTTTCCGATTTGCTGAATCTTGCTGCCCGCGTTGCCGGAAAAGGTGAACGTATCCGGGAAAGTCTGGAGGCGCGCACATTCACGAATCGTAAGCAGGCGGTCTTCGACGGGATGCACGAACTCACGCGTAGCCGCGCCTGTAATCGTCAGGCTCGGCTCATCCGCAAACAGGCGTTTCAAGCCGGAAGGCGCGCCTCCTCGTTTTTCCGATGGCATGCCATCCATCACCCTCCGAAAAGCGCGGCGTTGAAACGAGCCGTGCTGAAGACGCGCCGGCAAGTCCTTCATCGTCTGTCCCGGCCGCAATCCACGAACGCGTTCGAGTTGGATACCCTCGAGGGGGGACGCGAAATGCTCGGTCACTGCGGTCGCGCCGGCGCGCAGATAAACCTGCAGTTCACTGCCTGCATGGCCCAGCAGGCGGATCGGCTCTTCCGAATCGCGAATGGGCGGAGGTAAATCATCCACGGCGCTGGCGAACGTGGCGTCCGATTTACGAAAAATATTTCCCGAAAAATGAGTGTCCGGCTCGGGAAAAATAAAATCGCGCCCGAGACGATTGCCAACGATCAGCACCCGCTTGCGCCGCTGGGGCACCCCATAACCCTGCGCGTAGAGTTTTTCCAAATTAACCGAGTAGCCGGCATCGAGAAACGCCCCCACTGCATCGCGCACATGCAGACCGTTGTTATTGGTCAGCAGCCCCTCCACATTTTCCATTACAAACCACTTGGGCTGCAGCTCATGCAGCAATCGCACGTAATGATTCAGGAGCGAATTTCTCGGATCGCCGCTGTTTTTACCTCCGGCGCTGCTGAAACCTTGGCAGGGCGGTCCGCCGATGAGCATGTCGAGCTCGCCGGGTTGCAAACCCACCTGCTTCAAAAGATCAGCCGCACTCAAATCGCAAATATCCGCCCGCTCACATGGAACGCCGGGGAAATTTTGCCGATAGGTCAGAACGGCGTCGGGATCAATGTCAGTGGCAAAACGGACTTCATAGCCGGCTTGTTTGAAGCCCAGCGAACAGCCCCCCGCGCCAGCAAATAAGCTGATAGCTTGTGGCCGTGAGGATCGCATTCCCATCGCTGACATTTTCAAAGACTGGTTTCTATCCTAAAGCTGCACGAACTCATAATTACGATTGGGCGCTAATTATTCAGGTGCTTCGCCGGCACGCGGCGGACGCCGGTGAACTTGATGCGGAAAAGCTCCTCCAGTGTCTCGCGCACCTCGGCGGGGATGCGGGCCACCAGCGTGTCGAGCGGCGGGAGCGGGGTCTTGTCTTCCGCGGCATCGTCGCGCACCGCGACCAGCACGGGGGTAACTGCTCCACCATGCTCGCGCGCCGCCGCCAGAAATGCCGCTTCACCCGCCTCATCCATCGGCCACGGTGCATCCTCATCACCGGACGGACGCGGCCCGGGCGGCGAAACCTTTGCCACGGGAGCTTCGCTTTCACTTTCAGCTTCGGCGGAATTCGCCGCGCGAGCCGAGTCGTTCGCGGCGGCGAGCAGCAGCGCCGCCCGGCCCTCGGCGCTCAGCGCGAGCGTGGCGCTCAGCCGTTGCTCCAGCCGATCAATCAGTCCTTTTTTTTTTCGCTATCATCGCCGGGCGCAGGTGCGGCGGGCGATTCATCGGCGAGGGCGGAGAGTTCCTTGATGAGGCTGTCGATGGCGCGCGCACGGCTCGCCTCGATCGCTTTCAACAACGTCACCTCGAAATTGATTTTCTCCGCGAGCCCGAGTTTCACGCTGCCTTCGCCTTCGCGGAGTCCGTCGAGGAGGCGGGTGATTTGTTCCGTGGTCATCGGCGTGCCGCCGAGCGCATCGCTGCGGCCGCCTTTCGCGATGGCGTCGAGCAGCGCATGGCGGACGAGCGCCTGCAAATCGATCAGCAGCCGCACCAGATCACGGCCCCCGGTGTCGCATTCGTCGACGATGGCGACGAGCCGCGCGTGGTCGCCTTTCGCGAGCGTGGCGGCGAGTTCGGCGATTTTCTCCGCCGCAACGAGGCCGTAGACATCGAGCACATCGGGCTCGGCAATCTCGGCGCCGCAGAACGAAATCATCTGGTCAAAGATCGACTGCGCGTCGCGCATCCCGCCGTCGGCCATGCGGGCGATGCAGGCGAGCGCGGCGTCGGTGACTTTGATTTTTTCTTCGACCGCGATTTTTTTCAGCCGCTCGATAATTAAGTCGGCCGGGATCGGCTTCAGGTCGAAGCGCTGGCAACGGGAAAGAATTGTCGGCAACACTTTCTGCACTTCCGTCGTCGCGAAAACGAATTTCACATGCGGAGGTGGCTCCTCGAGGGTCTTCAGCAAGGCGTTGAACGCCGCCGTTGAGAGCA
>JANYBX010000522.1 GCA_025360615.1 Opitutia bacterium | reverse complement strand
CCTGTTGAGCGAGTGGGGATTGCGCCGGTGGAAAGGAATGCCGTGAGGGTCTCGAACGAGTTTGGAAAGGTAGGGCGGGTTATCCTTAACCCGCTGCAGCGACTCGGGATTGCCACGTGGGCTGAGCGCAACCGGCGGGTTAGGGATAACCCGCCCTACCTTCGAAATCGTTTTCTTTGCGCCATTTTTTTCCTCTTGGCGGCTTTCGCTTCCGGGGTGTCAGCGGCTCCGGCTGACGACCACGCCACCGTGATCATCGTGGTCGGCGCGGCGGGCGAGGAGGGCTACGCGACCAATTTTTCCGCCCAGGCGTTGCTCTGGGAAAAGGCCTGCACGCTGGCCGGCGCGAGGCGCATCACGGTTGGGTTGGGCGAAGCGGCGAACTCGGTCAGCGATTACAATCAGTTGAAGCAAGCGATCGAGGCGGAGTCGAAAGACGACGCGAACGAACTCTGGCTCGTGCTAATCGGCCACGGGACGTTCGACGGTAAGGAGGCGAAATTCAACCTGCGCGGGCCGGATCTTACGGCGGTGGACCTCGCGCTGTGGCTCAAGCCCTTTAATCGTCCGCTGGCGGTGATCGACACGGCGTCCGGCAGCGCGCCGTTTATCGCGAAGCTGACGGGAAAAAATCGCGTCATCGTCACCTCCACTCGCAGCGGCTACGAGCAGAACTACGCGCGATTTGGGCAATTTTTCGCCGCGGCGTTGCTCGATCCGAAAAGCGATCTCGATCAGGACGGGCAGACCTCGCTGCTTGAGGCGTTTTTAAGCGCATCGGCGCGCGTCCTTGAATTCTACAAGACCGAAGGCCGGCTCGCGACGGAACACGCGCTGATCGATGACAACGGCGACGGCCTCGGCACACCGCCCGACTGGTTTCGCGGCACGCGCGCGGTGAAGAAAGCCAAGGACGGCGGCTCACTCGACGGCGCGCGGGCGAAGCAGTTTCACCTCATCCGCAGCGAGGCGGAGCGGAAATTATCCGTCGTGCAGCGGGCGCGTCGCGACGAACTGGAACTGGCCGTCGAGTCCTTGCGGGAACAAAAGGCAAAGTTGCCGGAGGACGATTACTACCGGCAGCTCGAAACTCTGATGCTCGAGTTGGCCGTGGTATATAAGCCAGCCCCGGATGGGACGTGATAAAATCCGGGGCGTCGCTTCAACCGCGAAAGGGAAAAATCTTGAAGAACTGAAAGAAGAACACGGCGGCGACGATGTAGCCGACGGTGGTGAAGGATTTTGGTTTGCCGAGGCCGAGGGCGAGCAGGGCGGCGGAGATGAGGCCGAGGCCGATGCCTTCGGCGATGCTGAAAGTGAGCGGGATCGCGAAGATCGTGAGCACGGCGGGTGCGGCGATCTTGAAGTCGTCCATCGGAATCTCGACGACGGACTGCATCATGAAAATTCCCACGACCACGAGTGCGGGCGCGGTGGCGGCGGCGGGCACGATCAAAATCAAGGGCGTGAAAAACAGCGCGAGTAGGAAGAGCGCGGCGGTCGTGACCGAGGTGAGCCCGGTGCGTCCGCCGGCTTCGACACCGGAGGCGGACTCGATGTAGCTGACGACGGTGGAGGTGCCGAAGAGCGCGCTGGCGATGGTGGCGAGAGAGTCCGCGAGGAGGGCGCGGCCGGCGCGAGGGAGCGTGCCGTCGGGCGCGAGGAGACCCGCGCGTTTCGTGACGCCGATGAGCGTCCCGATGTTGTCGAACAGATCGACGAGCAGGAGCGTGAGGATAAGCGGCAGCGCGACGGAGAACGCAGTCCAGCTCGTGAGAAACTTGAAGGTGAGTTTTAGGAAAACGGGCGCGGGCGAATTCGGCAGAGCGATGAGCGTGGCAGGAATCTGCGTGACCTTGGTTCCGGCGGCGGCCGGCACGAAGAGCCCGATCAACGTGATAACGGCGATGCTCAGGACGATCGCTCCGGGCACGCGGCGGGCGACGAGGATGATCGTGAGCAACACGCCGGCGAGACAGAGGGCGACCGGGCCGGAGGCGAAGTCGCCGGCGCTGACGAAGGTGTTCGGATTGGCAATGATGATGCCGCCTTTTTGGAGGCCGATGAACGCGATGAAGAGGCCGATGCCGCAGGTGACGGCGATTTTCAGCGAGTGGGGAATCGCGGCGATGATTTTTTCACGCACGCCCGTCACCGAGAGGGCGAGAAAGATGATGCCGTTGATGAAGACCATGCCCAGCGCCTCGGACCACGGGAGGCCTTTGCCGAGGCAGATGGTGAAGGTGAAAAAGGCGTTGATGCCCATGCCGGGGGCGAGGGCGATGGGATAGTTCGTCAGCAGCGCCATGAGCACGGTGGCGAGCGCGGCGGTGAGCGCGGTGACGGTGACGAGCGCGCCTTTGTCCATGCCGGTGTTGGCGAGGATGGCGGGATTCACGGCGAGGATGTAGGCCATCGCGGCGAACGTCGTGAGGCCGGCCTGCATTTCGCGGCCGGGCGTGGTCTGGTGGCGGTCGAGCTGGAAGAGGCGGTTGAGCATGGGAGGATAAAAACAGACTCGTTCTCGGCGGCGGTCTCCTTCTCCTTGGCGGGGTGGCCGACGCGGAAAGAACGAGCACGATTACCGGGCGAGGAACGAGAAAATACGAATGAGCACGATTGATGCCCACGTGCATCTTTATCCGCCGGAGATGAACCGCGCGCCGGCCGAGTGGGCGGCGGCGAACGGTGAGCCGCACTGGGCGGTGCTCTGCACGCGGCGTCGGAAAGACGGACGGGCGGTGCAGGGATTTCCCAGCGTGGATGAACTGTTGAAAGCGATGGACGCGGCGGAGGTGGAACGCGCGGTGCTGCTCGGATGGTATTGGGAGCGGGCCCAAAACGGCGCGGCGCAGAATCGATTTTACGGGGAATGCGTGTGCGCGCATCCGGACCGGCTCAGCGGATTCGCGACGGTGCAGCCGGCGGCGGGGGCCGAGGCGGCGGTCGCCGAGATGCGGCGGGCGGCGCAGGAGGGGCTGATCGGGTTGGGCGAACTGTCGCCCCACGCGCAGGGCTATGGCGTGGAGGGTGGAAATTTTCACGCCGTGCTCGCGGTGGCGGCCGAGCTGGGATGGCCGGTGAATTTGCACGTGACGGACCCGGCGAGCGGAAATTATCCGGGGCGCGTCGAGACGCCGCTGGTGGATTTCGTGCGGCTGGCGGAGGCGTGGCCAAACGTGAATTTTATCTTGGCGCACTGGGGCGGGGGACTGGCGACGGGGCGGGGGGCGGGGTTGAAAATGGAAAATGTCTTCTACGACACGGCGGCGTCGCCCCTGCTCTACGACGCGACGGTTTGGGCGCGGGGAACCGCCGCCGCGGGGGCGGAGCGAATTTTATTCGGGTCGGACTTTCCGCTGAATGTTTATCCGAAGTTGGAACCGGAAGCTGAAATGAAACGACTTTTGGCGGAGGCACGCGGCACGGGGTTGGCGGAGGGCGACTTGACGGCGGTGCTGGGGGGGAACGCGCGTCGCGTGCTGCTCGGCGGAAGGTAAAGGGGATTTTCGATAGAGTTTCCCCCGCCACCGGATTTTTTAGCGACGGATGGCAAGGGTTGACCCGGATCAGGGCGTGGATCGCGGCGCAAGTCGGCGGAGACGTTCAGTGAGCGGCGTGGGCGGGTTTTGTGGTGGCTGCGTCTTGATGGGCGGGGGCGGCGGCGGGAATCGACGCCAGGGGTTTTTTGACGGGCTCGGGATCGGCACCGATGAGCGGTTTGTAGAACTCCACCTTGCCGGTCTCGATGTCGTAGAAGCCGCCGATGATGTCGATGGTCTGGCGGTCGTGGAGTTCGCGGAGGACGGCGCTGCGTTCGCGGATGAGACGGACAGCGAGGATCACGTTCAACCGGCCGACTTGATCGACGAACTTCAGGTTCTTCGACGTGCGCGGCGAACCGTCGTTGGGGATGCCGACGACGGCGGGTTTCACGTGGGCGAGGAGGCTGGTGAGGTTGCCGAGGACGACATCGTCGGCGGCGCCTTTCATCGCGCCGCAGTGGCTGTGGCCGAGGACGACGATGAGTTTGGCGCCGGCGACTTTGTGGGCGTATTCGAGCGAGCCGAGGACGTCGTCGTTGATGACGTTTCCGGCAAGCCGGATGCTGAAAACATCGCCCATGCCGAGATCGAAGATTTGCTCCACGGCGGTGCGCGAATCCATGCAACTGACGATGCTGGCGAACGGGTGCTGGCCGTGCGCGGTGGCGTGGACTTGCGCAGGCCAATCGCGCGCGACGCGGTGGCCGGAAACGAAGCGGTCGTTGCCTTGATAGAGGCGCTCGAGGGCGTCGGCGGGCGACGTGGTCACCTGCTCGGCCTCGGTCATGATGGCGGTGCTGGCCGGGGATGTCGCGAGGGCGGCGTGCTCGGAGGCAGGGAGCGGGAGGGAGCCGAGCAGCAGAAGAACGCAGAAGAAAAAAGGGCGGCGAGAGGGCATCGTCTCTCAATCGGCACGGGGAGGGCGGGCTTGAGGAGAGGCCACTGGCCCAAGCCTAAACCGGGTCGCTACTTGACGCGCAGGGCCAGGGCGGCCGTCACCAATCGATTCAACTCCTGTTCAATCGGCGGACGATTCACCGGCTCCGAAAGCACATAGGAGGCGAGCAAGTCCGTGAGAGGCATAAGCTGGGTGCCATTGTTGGACTCGTTGGCGGTGCCGAGGAGGATTTTTCCATCGGGGTTATTCGCCGAAAAAATATAATCGGTTGAGTCCAGCGCGATCGTCGCGACGACTGGTGCCGCGCGAGCCAATTCGAGTTCCCACAAACGCGCCAAGTCTAGCGCGAGGCCGGTCCGGATCAGTGCGCGTCGCACTACAGCGTGCGAAGTTTCCTCCTCACCACTAGAATATCCATCAAGGCAAATTACCTCGAAATTCATGTCTGTATTGCGCCGGATCGCCACATCGGCTGTCGGGCGAACAGTGAATCCGGCGCACGATGCGGACAGAACGACGTCATGAAAGAAATCATCGGGCAGATTTTTTCGCCATCGCTGAAAGGTCTCATGATCAAGCGGCGCCACGTGATCAAAGGGCACAAAGGTGAGAACCGCCGAGGGCTGAGGATGAAGGTGCGAATAGGAGTAGTATCGAATGCCAGCCACAATTGCCGCAGCAAGTACGAGGATGAGCCGCCAGTGGGAGGGAATGCGCTTCACGTTCATCAAACGTCCGAGCCAGGAAATTCTTAGCGCCGGCCCCAAATTCGCAGCGAGGTAAGGAGGAAGTTTTCCAGGGCGGCGGACTCGTTGAGGTTCAGGCGGAGGAGGCCCGCGGAGTGTTCGAGTTTGTCGATGCTGGCGGTCAACGCGCGGCGGGTGGGTTCGTCGCCGGCGGTCAGGCGGGGGAGGGCGTGGGCGCGCGTGGCGGCTTCAATCTCGGCGAAGAGGCGGAGGCGGATGCCGTTGGCGATGCCGGTTTCGATGGCGTCGATTTCGTCGTCCTTGAGGTCGGGGGGGAGTTTTTCCTTTTGCTGTTTCCACACCTCGGCGGTCGCGAAATCGAGGACGGCACCGAAGCGGGCGACGAGGCCGTAGAGGCAGAAAATGTGATCGGCGACGGCGCGTTTGTCGGGCGCGGTATCGGTGAGGCGGGCGAGCAGACCATCGCGCAGTT